>NZ_DAWDDM010000006.1:0-19250 GCF_052354645.1 Catenibacterium sp. | reverse complement strand
TTTTAACACAAATCAATTTTTATAATTCATAATTCACAAATTATGAAAAAACTTTAGCACTAGGTAGTACCTCTCGGTCAAGTGTTTATGTTAGAATAATAAAGGTGATATATATGAAAACAATAAAACTATATGATGAAATGCCTTATAGTACAGATTTTAAGGCAACAGTAATAGAAGTAAACAAGAATCAAATCATTCTTGACCAGACACTTTTCTTTCCTGAAGAAGGTGGTCAGGAATGTGATTTAGGGACTATTAATGATATTCCTGTCAAAGATGTACAGATTAAGGATGATGTGATTATCCATTATGTTAAGAAGCATCACTTACAGGTAGGAGATACAATAGAAGGTCATATCGATTGGAAGAGACGTTATTCTTTTATGCAGAATCATACAGGAGAACATCTTCTTTCTGGTATTGTGCATAGTATGTATGGTTATGATAATGTGAGTTTCCATCTAAATAGCGAAGAAGGACAAGTAGAATATGATGGTGATATCAAAGATATTGATTTAATAGAAGAGAAAGTGAATCAAGCTATCTATGAGAATAAAGAGGTCCATTGTTTCTATCCTGATGATTTAGAGAGTATCTCTTATCGTTCTAAGAAAGAGATTGAAGGTAAAGTACGTATTGTAGAAATCAAAGATTATGATATATGTGCATGTTGTGCACCTCATCTAGAAGTCAAATATGCACAGCTAGAGAAAGAACATATGCTTTCTTTATGTGACCATGCGTATTTATTTGTAGAAGACTGTTTACCTGTAAATCAAAGAGAAGTGACTAATCATCTCGTCCATGTTTATGGTACAGGTGGTGTATTTGTAGGAAATGATGAGAAAGGTTATCGTTATGTCATAGGTTCTGCGAATAATGCATTGGATATATTAACACAATTAAAAAGCCTTAGAAGCAAAGGTGGAGGATCAAAAGAGATGATCCAGGGATTTACCCCTGCTTCTAAGACTGAGTTGCTTAAAGCCCTCTCTTAGGGCTTTTTATAATACTTCATTAAAGCTTGTGTACCTAAGTCACCATAGCCTTCTTTTTCTAATTCCTGATAATTCTTTAATACTGTTTCTAATACATTAAGTGTAATATCTGATTCTTTGGCTTCTTCATCAGCAAGTTTCATATCTTTAATAAAGTGTTTCATAAAGAATCCTGGCTGATAATCATCTTTTAAGATTTTAGGACCAAATGCATCTAACTGATGACTTCCTGCCGCACCAGTAGACACAGACTTTAATAAAACATCTAAATCTAAACCTTTACTAGATGCATATGTGAGTGCTTCACATACACCAGATAATGCCCCTGCAATCATGATCTGATTAGCCATCTTTGCATGCTGTCCTGAACCACTAGGACCCTGATAATTAATATTAGTACCCATAGCTTTAAATAAAGGAAGACATGCTTCATAATCTTCTGTGTCTCCTCCTACAAGAATAGAAAGAGTCGCATTCTTTGCACCTGTATCTCCACCAGTGACTGGTGCATCTAATACGTGTAGATTTCTCTTTTTACCTTCTTCATATATTCTTTGATCAAGTGTAGGTGATGTTGTCGTCATATCAATAAGATATGTACCTTCCTTTACTGAATCAAGAATGTTGTTGTCATTAAAATAAACTTCTTCTACATCCTGTGGAAAACCTACAATAGTCATAACTGCATCTACATCTTTCACACAATCATGAATAGTAGAATGAAGTGTAGCCCCCTTTTCTACTAAAGATGTCACCTTTTCTGGATGTCTTGCATAAATATGCATTTCATAACCTGCATCCATTAAATGACCTGCCATAGGTAACCCCATGATACCTAAACCAATAAATCCGATTTTCTTCATCTTATATGTTCCTTTCCTATCATATACTGTATATCTAATTCTAAGATATTCACATTATCTATCATTTGATCAGTAATATCTACCTTCTGCGTAGGACAAAGTGTATGAACGAGTGTTTCTAATACATCTTTCTTTGTTTCTTTATTTTCTACTTCTTCTAATATACCTAATATATATACTGAACGATGATTGTGTGTTGTCTTTTCTTCATTGATACCACAATCTTCTACAACAGTATAACTTGCCTGTTTCCCTACACCATTAATTTTATAACCTGTCTTTGATGTATGGAAATAAAGCTTTCCATTCATATAAATATGATCTAGAGGAACACTATAAGGTATTTCATCAAAGAATGAGAGAACACCATATGATATCCTATTAATTATATTTACTGATTCATTATAGTTTAATAGCTGTTTTGTTTTTCTCATCTTCCCTGGAACTTGAAAAGGAAGTAATGATTCCCAGTCATCACTATAATGCATACAATGATCACCTAATGGCATATCATCCTTCACAATAGTCAAACCATCTTTAAATTTGTATAAGTAATCCATCTTCATCCTCCATCATCTTCTGTATTGTCTTCATAACCCCATCATGATCATTATCTTCTTGAGTCACAAAACGTGCTTTACTTTGTATAAAGTGATCAGCATTCTTCATTGCATAACTATAATAAGCATGTGTGAACATCGATAGATCATTATCAGAATCCCCAAATACCATTGTTTCTTCTTCTGATATACTTAATGTCTTTTGTAAGAAGACGACACTATCTGCTTTAGATTGTCCCTTCTTATTAATATCAATCCAACAGTCTCCGGATGGTTTTACTTCAAAACCTTTAATGCAAGACAAAGGACCTTCCAAACAGTTCTTCACTGGATCCATAGGATCACAGACTGTAATCTTGAATATATCATCATCAATGTCTTCCACTGTATCTACATAAGTAATATTAAAGTGACTTGTATGCTTACTTATAAGTTCCTTATCTTTATTGAATGCATACATGGCCTTCTTACCACTTAACATAGGAGCCGTGCCTTTAAGCGTATTCACATAGTCAACTAGTTTATATACATCTTCCTGGTTCATATAGTCTGCAAGTAACGTATCTCCGTTATGTTGTATATAGCCGCCATTTTCAGCCATAAGGTAGATAGTTTTATTTCCTTTAAAATACTTTCTCACTTCTCCCATCTGCCTTCCAGATGAAATCGCAAAAATGATATTTCTATCATACAATTCCTTGTATATTTGATTAAAATGTGGAGGTAAATTCTTCTGATTATCCAACAAAGTACCGTCCATATCACAAATAATCATCTTAATTTGTGTAAAATTCATACTTTTCACCTCAAAATGCATTATATCACTATTTTCGTACTAGACCAAAAAGTTAGGTTATGTTAATATGTGGGCGGTGATGAAAAAATGTCTAAATATCAAGAAGTTGTGGAAGATATTATCCGCAAAATAGAAAAAAACGAATATACTGATAAGCTACCAACAGAAGATCAGTTAATTGAACAGTATCAAGTAAGCAGAAATACAATTAGAAATGCGATCCGTACTTTAAAGAAACAGGGTACCCTATTCTCTATTCAGGGAAGTGGTGTATTTGTACGTCATACAAGAGATGATGATTCTTTATGGATGAATGGTTCATGTGGTATTACTGAGAATGCCCCACGTCATAAAATTACTACTGATGTCAAAGGATTCCATATTATGATGGCTGGAGAAGAACTATCAAAACGTATGCAATGTGAACTTACTACACCTATCTATTATATTGAAAGAGTAAGAAAGATGGATGGTGTTCCAATGGCTATTGAATATACTTACTATAATAAGGATCTTGTTCCTTCACTTGATCGTCGTATTGCAAGTCAGTCAATCTATAGTTATATTAAGAATGATTTAAAGTTAAGTATTGGTTTTGCAGATAAGTATTTCCATGTTAAACAGTTAAGTGCACAGGAAGCTTCTATTCTAGGATTAGAAGAAGGTAGTCCAGCATTAGAAGTAGAAGATTATGTACATCTTTCTAATGGACAGCTATTTAATGTATCACGTATGGTGTATAACTATAAGACAACTCATTTCTATGCATCTAATGTAGACTAAGAAAAAAAAGAACCTCGCAGGGTTCTTTTTTTTCTTATCTAGAGGCAACATGCAGTGAGGAACAATCCGGATTATATATTCGCAGTATTTAGGAATGACAATAAGTTGATAGGCATTAATTGAGAAATGGTTTTATAATATTTGTCCTTCTGCAATTTCAAGCAGTCATTTATTTGCGTTCTAGATTCTATGGGTATTATAGTACGTATGCGCTTGCATTTCAATATTAATACCAATGATTTTTATATATTTTTTAATTTCAGTAATGAATAAAGAGAGTTTTTAATATGAAATGATTGATTTTTATCATTATTATGATATAGATTTGTATCCTGCAGACTTCATTGAATATACCTCTTATGATCATCCAGGTATGTATCATCGTATTAAGCATATCCAAGAAGAAATTATCACAAGAAAGTCGTAAAGGCTTTCTTTTTATTATGCTATTTCGCTTTAATGAAGTTATATTATGTTATTTTTCGCATATTCATAAATTTTACAAACATTTTACAACTTTATTAACAATTTTTCTTTACAATGATAAAAATATTTTGTAATATAGTTTCACTTATATAGGAGGTGTGTGCATGAACAAAGGTTTATATGATTCATCTTTTGAACATGATAACTGTGGTATTGGTGCAGTTGTTAATATCAAAGGTGTAAAAACGCATATGACAGTATCAAATGCGTTAAAGATTGTAGAACAGTTAGAGCATAGAGCAGGTAAGGATGCAAAGGGAGAAACAGGTGATGGTGTTGGTATCCTCACACAGATTCCTTATACATTCTTTAAGAAGAGTGTAAAGGATTTCCAGTTACCTAAGGAAGGTCATTATGGTGTAGGTCAGTTCTTCTTCCCTATGAATGAACTAGAAAGACATCAAGCAATGACTATGTTTGAAAAGATTATTACTAAGGAAGGTATGACTTTCCTTGGATGGAGAAAGGTAGAAACACATAAAGAGGTATTAGGTACTAAAGCGATTGATGCAATGCCTTATATTATGCAGGGGTTTGTAAAGAAACCTGATGATTGTGAAGTAGGTCTTCCTTTTGATCGTCTTCTTTATCAAGCAAGAAGAATTTTTGAACAGAGTAACGAAAATACTTATGTATGTTCATTATCTAGCCGTACTATTGTATATAAAGGTATGTTCCTTGTAGGACAGTTAAGAAGTTTCTTTAGTGATTTACAGGATGAAGATTATAAGAGTGCGATTGCATTAGTGCATTCTCGTTTCTCTACTAATACAAATCCATCATGGCAAAGAGCACATCCAAACCGCTTTATTGTCCACAATGGTGAAATTAATACAATTAGAGGTAATGCGAACAACATGCTTTCTCGTGAAGAAAACATGAAATGTGATGTATTAGATACAGAAAAGGTATTCCCTGTTGTAGATGTAAATGGTTCAGATTCTGCAATGTTAGATAACACATTAGAATTCTTAGTTATGAGTGGTATGGAACTTCCTCGTGCTGTTATGATGTGTATTCCAGAACCATGGGAAAACAATCCTTCTATGTCTAAAAAGAAGAAGGATTTCTATGCTTATAACGCTACAGTCATGGAACCTTGGGATGGACCAGCTTCTATTTTATTCTCTGATGGTGAATTAATGGGTGCTGTACTTGATAGAAATGGTTTAAGACCTTCTCGTTATTATATTACTAAAGACTCTTATTTAATCTTGTCTTCTGAAGTAGGTTCTTTAGATGTTCCTACAGAAGATATTGTGGTTAAGGATCGTTTACGTCCTGGTAAGATGCTTCTTGTAGATACTAAGAAGGGCGTTCTTATTAATGATGACGAATTAAAGGACTATTATGCACAAAAGGAACCTTATGGTGAATGGCTTGATTCACACCTCACATACTTAAAGGATTTAAAGATTCCTAATGAAAGAGTAGAAGTCATTAGTGATGAAAAGCTAGAAACATTACAGACTGCTTTTGGTTATAAGTATGAAGATATTAAAGACTATATTATTCCAATGGCTACTAATGGTAATGAACCTATTATCGCTATGGGTAATGATGCCCCTCTTGCGGCAATGAGTACTATGCATCAGCCACTCTTTAATTACTTTAAACAGTTATTTGCCCAGGTAACTAACCCTCCTATCGATTCTATTCGTGAAGAGATTGTCACATCTACTTCATTAGATATTGGTACTGAAGGAAATATCTTAAATGATTCACCTGATAACTGTCGTTTATTACATATTCATAATCCTATTCTTACAAATACAGATATTCTTAAGTTAAAACATCTTCATACAGATGATTTTGAAAGTGAAACTATTTCTACACTTTATTATAAGAATACATCTCTTAAGAAAGCTTTAGATCATCTCTTTATTGAAGTAGATAAAGCATATCATCGTGGAGCAAACATTATTATTCTTTCAGACCGTGGTGTAGATGATAACCATTGTGCTATTCCAGCATTACTTGCAGTCGCAAGTGTTAACTCTTATTTAGTACGTACTAAGAAGAGAATGAAGATGGCTTTAATTATTGAATCTGGTGAAACAAGAGAAGTACATCATTTTGCGACATTACTCGGTTATGGTGCAAGTGCTATTAATGCCTATCTTGTTCAAGATACAATTCATCAGGCTGTAGAAGATGGCTTATTAGAAAAGGATTACTATGCTGCGGTAGAAGATTATAATCATGCTGTACTTTCTGGTATCGTCAAGATTGCTTCTAAGATGGGTATTTCTACTTTACAGTCTTATCGTGGTTCTCAGAACTTTGAAGCCATTGGTATTTCTAAAGAAGTGATTGATACATACTTCCCTCATACAGTTAGTAGAGTTGAAGGTATTACTTTAAAGGATATTGAAGCTGATATAAATGCATTACATAATCAGGCTTTTGATCCTCTTGGATATGATGTAAATCCTACACTTGATTCTGGAGGATTCCATAAAGAAAGAAGTCATAAAGAAAACCATCTTTATAACCCTAAGACAATTCACTTATTACAGCAGGCAACACGTTTAGGTGATTATAAGTTATTTAAGGAATTCTCTGAAACTATTGGTCAGGAAGAAGAAGGCATTAACTTACGTGGTTTATTAGACTTTGACTTCAGTAAGAGAAAACCTATCCCTCTAGAAGAAGTAGAACCTGTAGAAAACATTGTGAAACGTTTTAAGACAGGTGCTATGAGTTATGGTTCTATTTCTAAAGAAGCGCATGAAACAATGGCTATCGCAATGAATAGATTACATGGTAAGAGTAACTCAGGTGAAGGTGGAGAAGATGCAGAACGTTTTGTCACTCGCCCTAATGGTGATTCTACATGTTCAGCTATTAAACAGGTAGCGAGTGGTCGTTTTGGTGTCACAAGTGAATACTTATGTTCTGCCAGTGAAATTCAGATCAAGATGGCTCAGGGTGCAAAACCTGGTGAAGGTGGACACTTACCTGCAGGTAAGGTTTATCCTTGGATTGCGAAGACTCGTCATAGTACTCCAGGTGTATCACTTATTTCACCACCACCTCATCATGATATTTATTCAATTGAAGACTTAGCTCAGTTGATCTATGACTTAAAGAATGCGAATGAAGCAGCACGTATTAGTGTTAAGTTAGTATCTGAAGCAGGTGTTGGTACTATTGCCTCAGGTGTTGCGAAAGCGGGTGCTCAGGTTATTCTTATTTCTGGTTATGATGGTGGTACTGGTGCAGCACCTAGAAACTCAGTTTATAGTGCAGGTCTTCCTTGGGAATTAGGTCTTGCGGAAGCACATCAGACATTAATCATGAATGATTTAAGAGATCGTGTCGTAATTGAAACAGATGGTAAATTATTAACTGGTAGAGATCTTGCGATTGCATGTTTACTTGGTGCAGAAGAATATGGTTTTGCGACAGCACCACTTATTACTATGGGATGCGTTATGATGCGTGTATGTAACTTAGATACATGTCCTGTAGGTGTTGCAACTCAGAACCCTATCTTACGTAAGAGATTTACAGGTAAACCTGAATATGTAGTAAACTTCATGAAGTTTGTTGCTGAAGAAATGCGTGAATATATGGCTCAGCTAGGATTTAGAACAATCGATGAAATGGTTGGTCATACTGACTTATTAAAGAAGAAGGATATTGCAGATCAATATCATATAGACTTATCTAAGATCTTAGATAGCACATATGCAAATGATGCACATAACTGCTTTAATCCAGCTCATGTATATGACTTCAAATTAAATGAAGTACTTGATACAAAGGTATTATTAAAGGCATTAGAACAGGCATCTCAGTCTCATAAGAAGACAGAAGTTTCTGTAGAAGTGTCTAATACAGACCGTTCATTTGGTACTATTCTTGGTTCTCATATTACTAAGGCTTTAGGTAATTTTGTAGAAGATGACTTTATTACAGTACATGCATTTGGTGCTGGTGGTCAGAGCTTTGGTGCCTTTATTCCTAAAGGATTAACACTTGAATTAACAGGTGATTCTAATGACTACTTAGGTAAAGGTTTGTCTGGTGGTAAGATTATTGTGAAGACACCTCATGAAGCTACATTCAAGGCTGAAGACAATATTATTATTGGTAACGTTGCTTTATATGGTGCAACAAGTGGTGAAGCTTATATCAATGGTGTTGCTGGTGAACGTTTCTGTGTAAGAAACTCTGGTGCTAAGGCTGTTGTAGAAGGTGTCGGTGACCATGCATTAGAATATATGACAGGTGGTTTAGTTGTTATTTTAGGTGAAACAGGTAGAAATGTTGCTGCTGGTATGAGTGGTGGTATTGCGTATATCTATGATCCAAATAATGATTTATATGAAAAACTAAATGGTGCACTTGTAGAATATTCTGAAGTCAATAAGCCATATGATATTAAGACAGTAAGAGAATTAATTGAAAATCATTATAAGTATACTGGTTCAGAGAAAGCCAAGATGTTCTTAGATGATTTCAAGACATATATTGGTAAGTTTAAGAAGATCATCCCACATGATTATAAGAAGATGATGGATCTGATTGCTTATTATCAGTCACAGGGTCTAGATGAAGATCAGGCTAAGGTAGAAGCATTTAATGCAGCTATGAAAGGAGGAAAATAGTCATGGGTAAGAAAACTGGATTTTTAGATTATGCACGTGAGACATCTTATGAGGTTCCTCCTACAGAACGTATTAAGAACTTCGATGAATTCCATATCCCTTTGTCTACTAAAGAACAGCAGAAACAGGGTGCAAGATGTATGGACTGTGGTATTCCATTTTGTCAGTACGGCCAGAAGATTAAAGGTATGTTTTCTGGCTGTCCTTTAAATAATTTAATTCCTGAATGGAATGATTTAGTATTTAAAGGTAAGTATGAACAGGCTCATAAACGTTTAAAGAAGACAAATAACTTCCCAGAATTCACTTCTAGAGTATGTCCTGCATTATGTGAAAAAGCATGTACATGTTCTTTAAATGGTGAAGCAGTATCAGTTAAAGAAAATGAACATGCGATTATTGAATATGCTTATGAACATCTATTAGAAGAACCAGTACCACCAGTAAAGCGTGTTGGTAAAAAGATTGCAGTTATTGGTTCAGGTCCTGCTGGTTTAGCTGCTGCAGATACACTTAATCAACGTGGATATGATTGTGATGTATATGAAAGAGAAGATCGTTTAGGTGGACTATTAATGTATGGTATTCCTAATATGAAGATTGAGAAGAATATCATTGATCGTCGTATTTATAAGATGATTGCAGAAGGTGTAAAGTTCTTTACAAATAAAGACATTACAACTAAGAAACAGGCAAAAGAATTATTAAGTAAATATGATGCAGTTATTCTTGCAGTAGGTGCTAAGGAACCTAGAGATATTAATGTACCTGGTAGAGAAGGTAATAATATTCTATTCGCTGTAGACTATTTAACTCAGGTGACTAAGTCACTATTAAATAGTGAATTCAAGGATGGACAGTATCCTAATGCGAAAGGTAAGAATGTATTAGTCATCGGTGGTGGTGATACAGGAAACGACTGTGTTGGTACCGCAATTAGACATGGCGCAAAGTCTGTATTACAGCTAGAAATGATGTCTGAACCACCACTTGTTAGAGCGGATTCTAACCCATGGCCAGAATGGCCTTTAGTCAAGAAGACTGATTATGGACAGGAAGAAAACATTGCCGTATTTGGTGAAGATCCTCGTGTTTATAATAGTACAGTAAAAGAATTTATTCTTGATAGTAAAGGAAATGTAAAACAGGCTGTGATTGTAAAGTTACAGACTGTAGTGAAAGATGGTCGTCGTTCATTTGAACAGGTACCTGGTAGTGAAAAGACAGTACCTTGTGATCTAGTGCTTATTGCAGCAGGATTTATCGGGGCACAAAAGCCAGTCATTAATGCATTTGGTGTAGAATTAGATGCAAGAAATACAGTAAAATGTGATGAAAATGATCATCATACGAATATTAGTAAGTTATATAGTGCAGGTGATGTCCGTAGAGGTCAATCTTTAGTCGTATGGGCTATTAGAGAAGGCCGTGAAGTTGCTAAGCAGGTAGACTTTGATTTAATGGGATATACAGGGTTATAAAACATAAAGGCTGCAACAGTAATTGTTGCAACCTTTTTTTGTATGTTTGAATAAATACAGGAGATACAGCTATGGATCAACTCAATTTCATATTGATAAAGCGAAAGATTAAACATGGACCGAATTGTTTAAAAATAATTTGAATAATACGAAAAGTAAAGGGAAAGAAATGCACCCTAGTTATTTTAAATTACCTCTTTTAATAGTCCCTGAAGAATTGACATTCCTCATCATTACATTGTGTTGCTTCCTTGAGTTTTATATTACAATGGAAGACATGATTGAGAGGTTTATCTCCTACATAGTATTTATACATATGAGGGACATTACGATGAGTCAGTACTTGACTCATTGTAAGTGCATCTTCTACCAAGAAATCCCCTTCTGCTGTCATTACAAAGCATGGAGGGAAGTCTGAAGTAATATATTGTTTTGGATCGATTGCTTTAAATTCTTCTTCTGTTCCTCCATTTGGTAGATATTCTTTCATAAGTTCTCCTGTCAATTCTAATTCAGGCGTGATGTTATAAGCGCCACAATTTAATGCGAGTGCATTAAATTGAAAGCCTTCTGGTGCTTTAAAGTCATAGGTAGAAGCATATTCCTTATTTGTAAGAATAGATGCATAGAGAACTAGTAAATGCGCTCCTGCAGAATCTCCTACACCATATATATGTTCTGTATCTAAAAAATAATCCTTTGCATGATTCATAATCCAATGAGCAACTTGATTCATATCAACAAGTGGTGCTGGATGTTTGAATTCTGGTGCGAGACGATAAGTAAAGTTAATGACCGCAGAACCTCTTTCTGCAAGACTCATGCAATAATATTGATATCTTTCCTTATCTCCATATACCCAGCCTCCACCATGGAAACTGATAATAATAGGAAGTTTTTCTTTTTCTTCTTTAGGAATATAGAGATCCATTGTATTCCATTCTGGATCATCACCATAAAGAATATTATCAAATCGTTGAACTGTATCAGGTGTAGTCAAACCTTCATCTCTGATATCGTCCCCTTCTTTGAACTGTTTTCTAATTGTATCAGTAAGTATAGACATACCTTAACCCCCTTTTTTCCCCATTCTAACATTTTTCTTACAAGTTAGTCTTGTAAAAATGGTAGAATTATAGAAAGAGGTGATTGTATGCATGAGGGTTTAATTTCTATTGGGAAGATGGCTAAAATCAATCATGTAAGTATTAATACGCTCCGCTTATATGATAAATGGGGATTATTGACACCTATCTATATTGATGAAGATACAGGCTATCGCTATTATGATATGAAGCAAAATGCAAGACTTGATCTAATAGGTTATATGAAAGAGCTAGGAATGAACTTGAAGGAAATCAAGGAATTGTTGGATAAAGAAGATCCTACTCTTATAGAAGCAATACTCATTAAGAAACAGCGTTCTATAGAGAAAGAGATGGATGATATTTTACGCAAAAGAGATGCAATCAAACGTACAATCTATTCTCTTGAAAGATATCGCAAGTCCCCTACACCTGGCACTTTGACAACTGAATATATTGATGAACGTCACATCTATGCCAAACGAGTGAATAAGAACTTCTATGATTATGATCAGGATGGGTATGAAGTAATACTTAAAGAATTCAAAGATCAATTATTAGAAGAACATCTTCCCCAAGTCTATTATTGTAATGTGGGAACTTTTCTTAAGAGAAAGAGATTCCTGAAACAGGAGTTTATTACTCATGATATATTTATTTTTGTGGATGAACACTTTCCAAAAAAGGAATCTGTACAGACATTAGAAAGTGGTATGTATGCTTGTATTTATATGGATGATTTTAATAATGAAAAAGAGTATGCAGGAAGATTACTAAAGTATTGTATGGATAATAATTATGACGTGATTGGCGATTATATATGTGAAGTATTAATAGAACTCACATTCTTTAAAGATAATGAACGTTCTATGTATTTAAGACTACAAGTCCCAATTGCCTATAAAAAGGTTGACCCTCATCATTGATGAGGGTTTATCCTTTAGTTAGGAGGTATTTCATATGGAAAAGATTAAAGTTGTACAGTATGGTTGTGGTAAGATGAGTAAATACATCTTACGTTATTTGTATGAGAAAGGTGCGCAGATTGTCGGAGCCATTGATAATAATCCTGCAATTGTGGGCATGGATGTAGGTGATTATGCAGAACTAGGTATTAAGACTGGTGTAAAGATCAGTAGTGATGCCGATGAAGTATTGGATAATTGTGATGCTGATGTTGCAGTCGTGACATTATTCTCACTTGTGAGTGATTGTTTTGATCATTTTGAAAAGTGCTTAAGTAGAGGTATTAATGTCATCACTACATGTGAAGAAGCTACAGATGCATGGACAACTGATCCAGTAAGAATGAATAAGTTAGATGTTCTTGCGAAAGAAACAGGATGTACATTTGTAGGTAGTGGTATGGAAGATACATTCTGGGTGAACATGGTTGGTTTAGTAGCTGGTTCTTGTCATACTATTACTAAGATTGAAGGGGCAGTTAGTTACAATGTAGAAGAATATGGTTTAGCCCTTGCGAAAGCACATGGTGTAGGTTTAACACCTGAAGAGTTTGAAGCAACAATTGCCCATCCTGAAGAAATTGAACCATCTTATGTATGGAACTCAAACGAAGCTCTTGCATCTCGTATGGGATGGACTATTAAGTCACAGACACAAAAATGTGTGCCTTATTTCCATGATACTGATTTGTATTCTGAAACAATGGGTGAAACAATTCCAAAAGGAAATTGTATTGGTATGGCTGCAGTCGTTACTACAGAAACATTCCAGGGTCCTATTATTGAAACACAGTGCATTGGTAAGGTCTATGGTCCTGATGATGGTGATATGTGTGATTGGAAGATTACTGGCGAACCAGATACTGAATTCCATGTAGTTAAACCAGCTACAGTAGAACATACATGTGCTACTATAGTAAATAGAATTCCTAGTTTACTTAGAGCACCAGCTGGAGTTGTCACTGTTGATCAGTTAGATACACTAGAATACTTAACATATCCTATGGATTATCACTTATAATCATCACCAAACCCTCCCTTAAGTGGAGGGTTTTTACATGTGTAATTCCAAACAAATCGTTTAAAATGTCAGATGAAATTTTCTTCTAATTATCTTATGATTAAAGTAGAGAAATTGGAGGGTAACATATGGATTTTAATAATTTTTATAATGGGCAAGAATTTGAAACTTATAAGTATCTAGGTGCTTTTGTTCATATGGATGGCGTGACTTTTAGAACATATGCGCCAGCAGCATCTCATGTGGCAGTTATTGGGGAATTTAATGACTGGCAGGAAACACCTATGAACCGTTGTGGAAATGGTCAGTTCTTTGAAGCGACTATATCAAATGCGAAAGTGGGACAGATGTATAAGTATCGTATTTATAATAATGGGTCTTTTGTAGATCACTGTGATCCTTATATGTATACAAGTGAAGTACGTCCTAATAATGCATCTATTATTTTTGATATGAATCAGTATACATTCCATGATGATGCTTGGATGAATCAAAGATTTAGTGAAGATATGCCTATTAATGTGTATGAAATGCATTTTGGTTCTTGGAAGAAACCAGGTGAAGAAGCAGATGACTGGTATACATATCGTGAAATGGCTGATTTAATTATTCCTTATTTAAAAGAAAATCATTATAACTTCTTAGAAATCATGCCTTTAAATGAATATCCTAATGATTTAAGCTGGGGTTATCAGCCTACGGGTTATTTTGCCCCTACATCTCGTTATGGTACTCCTGATGATTTAAGATATTTTGTAGAGAAGTATCATGAAAATAATATTGCGGTTATTCTTGATTTTGTACCTGTTCATTTTGCGATTGATGGATTTGGTTTGAATAACTATGATGGTACACCTCTTTATAATTATCCTAATGATGCAGTTGGTAAGAGTGAATGGGGTACATGTAATTTCCAGCATTCTCGTGGTGATGTATGTTCATTCTTGAATTCTTCTGCTTATTACTGGTTAAAGGAATATCATATTGATGGCTTAAGACTAGATGCAGTTGGTAATCTTATTTACTGGCAGGGCAATAGTGGTCGTGGAGAGAATAGAGAAGCGATTTGCTTTGTTCAGAACTTTAATAAAGGACTTAAACAGAGAGTTCCTCATACTCTTCTTTTTGCCGAAGATTCATCTTCTTATCAAGGTGTAACACGTCCTGTTGAACAAGGTGGTTTAGGTTTTGATTATAAATGGGATTTAGGTTGGATGAATGATACATTAGATTACTTTATGAAGACTCCAGAAGAGAGACCTTCTTTCTATCATAAGCTTACATTCTCTATGATGTATTTCTATAATGAACATTTTATTCTTCCATTCTCACATGATGAAGTGGTGCATGGTAAGAAGACTATTATTGATAAGATGTATGGTGAGTATGAAGAGAAGTTTGCACAGGTCAAAGCACTTTATATGTATATGTTTGCGCATCCTGGTAAGAAACTTAACTTCATGGGTAATGAGATTGCGATGTTTAGAGAATGGGATGAAACAAAAGAACCAGACTGGTTCTTATTGAAGTATCCTATACATGATTCTTTCCTTCACTTCATGAGAGAATTAAATAAGATCTATTTAACACATCCTTCTTTATCACAGTATGACTTTAGTGAAAGAGGATTTAAGTGGGTGGATTGTCATCAGGAACAGGATTGTATTTATGTCTTTAAACGTATGAGTGATAAAGAAACAATAGTCGCTTTCTTTAACTTCCATAATGTAGATAAGACATATACTTATAAAGTAGATCAGCCTGAAACATTGACTCTTCTATTAAATTCAGATAATGAATTATATAGTGGTAAATCACATAATCTAGATAAAGAAATTCATATAAAAAATGAAATAGAAATGACATTACCTGCCTACAGTGCACAATTCTATATTGTAAAGTAAAAGCGTATCACCTATTTGGTGATACGTCTTTTTACTTAAATATCTTTCTATAATAGCCTCTCTTTTTAAAGTATGTCACTGTATTCTCAAAATCCTTATTAATATAGAAAGTGAGTACATAATCTGCATCATTAATGACTTCAATACTATAATTATAGTTATTAATTGCGTCTGAAATAGTATCCATCGAAAGAGTTTCATAGTCCTTTCTTAAGGCATATTTCAAACCTCTAAAATCATCTTCTTTTAAATAGACTGTATCGTCCATTGTATCATCTTTATAGTTCATAACAGATACTTCTACCCAATGCATATTTCTAAAGATCTGGTTCATATAAGAGACATTTGTATAAAGAGACTTCATATCATCCTTCACATATTTATCGAAACAGTCTTGTGATATGTTGTAGGAACGTGTGAGTGTTTTACCATCTACGAGATGATACGTAATGTTGAAATAATGAGAAGAATCATTAGAGTTATGTGGTGCTTTTAAGATATCTTTATGTATATCATGAATTATATCTATTGTATCTGAATCATTCAGTTTAACATCCTGATTACCTGAATAATCAGAACTGAATGTCACATAAGATACAGTACCTGTTTTTGGAATCTTATTTTCTTCATCTGTGATATCAAAGACAAAGAAGACGCACATGAGTGAGAAGACCACAAGATAGATGATAAACTTCTTAAAGTTCTTCTTATTAAAGACATAAAGTGTCATATCTGCAATCATTCTTGAAATATAGTAACCTATAAATGAATCAATGATACCTATAATCACAAAAGTGATACGCATTGTATGAATTGATGTTTCATTGGATATAAATAAGAATGTCACAAATGAAGAGAGTACAAGAGTCCCTATAATGACAACTATATCTTTTAAGCGGTCAAAGACAACAGAAGAACCAATGTATTCTAACTTAACACGTTTATAAATGAAGTAGGCAATAAAGACCAAACTGATGCCTATCGCAATATAAATAGTCAAATAAGCAAGAGTATGTAATGTGAGCCATTTTTCTAGATTTAATACATAATTAAAGGCAGTAGAATAGTTCTCAAAAGCGACAGAAAGTTCTTCTACACCATAAGTAAAAGCTGATTTAAGAATAGTAAAGAACTGTGAACTAAGCCAAGGTAGACTATTAAAAAATATTCCTAATATACAATGCGTATAGAGATTACCCGTGATAATACCACAGAATTGTGTAATGCCATACGCAAAGAATATGAGTGCACTTTGAATCAAGAACCAGCTTAGACAATGGTTGATTGAAAGTTCTCTATAATATAAAGGAATTGTTTTCCCATAGAATATGAGTATCCCTGTTGTAAGAGTAAGAGGTACAAACATTAAAATCATTCCTGCAGTAAAAGATGTCCAATAGAGTTCTGATCTTTTTATAGGCATAGAATGAATAATTGTAGAGGCTGTACGGTTATGATAAAAATAGAGTAAAGCCACACTTGTAAGTACCGCAATTGTAGAGATAATAAGATTACCTGCAAAATAAGATCCCTTGAGATAGGCTGCATAGTATTGATACCCCTCTGAACTTGCACCCTGGTAGATAGGATAAAGATATAATAAAACATAGGATACCATCATCCCTAAACCAATGATCCAGAAACGTTTCATAAGGTTTTTAAAGAAGGTTTTATTAAAATATGAGTTTTTGGACATCATCATCTTCTCCTCCTACTTCATATATAAAGAGTTCTTCCAGACTTAAAGGAAGTATATCAAAGATAAGAGGAGATTGATCTCCTATAACCTTTCTAATATTAGAAAGAGAGTCTTCAATAATCAATATTTTTACTGAACCTCTTTCCTCCTGATACGCAATATTTAAATCATCTAAATGAACTTCTTTGTCTCCAAATGAAACCTGTATTTTATGAATATGCGTTTGAATATATTCTAAATCAAACTCCTTCATAATTTTACCTTTATACAATATACCTACATGATCCACTATTCCTTCTAATTCTTTTAAATTATGAGAAGAAATAAGAACTGTTAGATTCCTTTGGGCAACATCATCAATAATATATTTCCAAACTAATTTTCTTGCGACTGGATCTAATCCATCTATAGGTTCATCTAAAATAAGATATTTAGGCATTGTAGACATAATTAAACAAAATGATGCTTGTTTTCTCATTCCTTTAGAGAATGTCTGTATCTTCTTTGTAGGATTTAATTTAAATGTTTTGTAGAGTTCTTTAAATCTTTCCTGGTTCCATGATGGATAAAGGTCTTTATAGACTTTCGCATTTCTTTCTAAGTTTGTTTCTATGAAATACATCTCATCAGATATATAGCCTATCTTTCTTTTTAATTCTATATTTTCATAAACAGGCTGTGATTCTATAAAAATCTTTCCTGCATCCTGTTTTAAGACACCCACCAGATGTCTAATGAGTGTTGTTTTACCTGCTCCATTAGGACCAATCAAACCATAGATAGATCCTTCTTCTACCTGCATATTGAGATGATCAAGAACAACCTCACCATCAATCACTTTATATAAGTCTTTTACTTTAATCATGAGGGCTTCCTTTCATATTTTCTAGAATCTTATTATGTATTTCATCCTGAGTCATACCCATGTATATTAATTCTTTATAACCTTCTACAATCATATGAATCGTATCATCGACTTTCTGTTCATCTATCTTTACATGTTTTCTTGATGATACAAAAGTACCTTTATTCGCAATTGTATAGATATAGCCTTCCTGGTCCAATGTCTGAAATGCTTTTTGAACTGTATGAGGATTAATAGTTAATAGTTGAGAGAGTTCTCTTACTGTTGGTAATTGGGTATTTTCTTTTAATACACCTGTCATAATCTGTTCCTTAATATTATCTACAATCTGTTCATAGATGGATTTATGACTTTGATAGTTTAACTGAAACATCACTTCTCCTCCTTATGAAATGTAGAGATGATACCAAGAGTATAGGGATTTTCTAGACTAGGAACAGCCTTTAGCCACTTCTTCTTAAGAAAGTCATTTATGACCTTCATCACATCTTCTAAATCACTTTCTTCTCCCTCACATCTCAAATTAAGACCACAACTTGCACATCCACCAATAGAATGAACAGAATAATCATACCCTTCTTTCTTCAAGAAACGATTCAATTCTAGAATCATATTAAAATCTACTGTACCAATCATAGTATCACCTAATTCTCTACATGATATACATAACTTACATAAGGCTTCTTACCTTCCTGCATATCTCTATAGAGTTCTTTCTTCTGTTCAATATAGTTTAATGATTCCTGTATTTCCGCTAATCTTCTTTCTAGATCTTCTTTTGTCTCATTAAGCATATCTACACGCTCAGGAATAGAAACAGGACCTTGCATACAATAATCAAGATACATGCGCATATCCTTTAAACTCATTCCACATTTCTTTAAACACTGTAAGCCTTTGATCCATTCGATATTATTTTCATCAAAGACACGATAGTTATTCTTATCTCTCTTTACATTAGGAATAAGCCCTTCTTTACAATAATATTTTAATGTTTCATAGCTCCATCCAACAATCTGACAAACTTCTTTCATTGTATACATAAAAATACTGCCACTCAAAATGTGATTAAACATACTCACATCGAGATAATGTAAGTTCTCACGAACATTACTTACTATGTCA
>NZ_DAWDDM010000005.1:0-19447 GCF_052354645.1 Catenibacterium sp. | reverse complement strand
CCCCATACTACGTGATAATTAAAATTTAGGAAACCCCTAGTTATTTTAAATTACCGTAAATACTATCTATTCGTTACAGCCTCTTTTTAAGTTATCTAAGAATAGTTTAATCTTCTCAGTCGCAATTTTTAATTCTTCTAGTGAGTATGCATAAGAGACACGAATAAATCCTTCTCCAGCATCACCAAAGGCTGTACCTGGTACACAGGCTACCTTCTGATCATTTAATAGTTCTTCACAGAATTCTTCAGATGTAAGACCTGTAGAACGAATACATGGGAATACATAGAAAGCACCCATTGGGTTAAATGTGTGAAGTCCCATATCATTAAATGTTTTTACAAGGAAGTTTCTACGTGAGAGATAAGAGGCTCTCATTTCTTCTACTTCTTTATCACAATGTCTCAGTCCATCTATTGCACCATATTGTGCACCAGTAGGTGCTGACATGATAATATACTGATGAATCTTACACATTGCCTTAGAGAATACTGGGTTTGCAAGAACATAACCAAGTCTCCATCCTGTCATGGCATAAGCCTTAGAGAAACCATTGATGACAATAATCTGATCTCTGATTTCTGGGAATGAAGCCAATGTACAGAATGGTTCTTCATAGCTTAATTCTGCATAGATTTCATCTGATATAACAATAATACCTGATTCTTTAATAATAGGTACAAGTTTCTCATAGTCTTCTCTTGTCATTGCCCCACCTGTTGGGTTTGAAGGGAAGTTGATCAACATGACCTTTGTCTTTGGTGTAATAGCTGCTTTAAGCTTTTCAGGTGTTAATTTGAATTCATCTTTTTCTTCTAGGTGAATTCTTACAGGTACTCCTCCTGAAAGAATAACACTTGGTTCATAAGCAACATATCCTGGGTCTAAGATAATCATTTCATCACCTGGATTCATTAAGGCTCTTACTGCGATATCGATACCTTCTGAACCACCTACAGTCACAATAATTTCATTTTCAGGATCATAATGTACACCAAAACGACGATAATAATAATTACTAATTTCCTGACGTAATTCTAATAAACCTCTGTTTGCGGTATAGAAAGTACGTCCTTTTTCAATTGAATAGATTGCAGCTTCTCTAATCTTCCAAGGTGTCGCAAAATCAGGTTCCCCTACACCTAATGAAATAACACCTTCCATCTGGTTTGCAAGATCAAAGAACTTACGAATACCACTTGGTTTAATAGTTTGTGCTGCAGTACTTAATTTCTTCTCATAATCCATTTTATGGAGTCACCACCAGTCGCGTATTTTTACCATCTTCATCATCTACTAGGACATGTCCATCTGTCTTATATGGCTTTAACACAAATGTTGTTTTTGTTCCTGTAACACCAGGAATACATGCCAATTTAGATGCAACAAAGTGCGCGACTTCCTGCATAGTACGACCCTTTACAATGCACATAAAATCATAATCACCAGATAATAAATACATTGTTTCAATTTCTTCGTACTTATAAATGTGTGATGCAATACGATCATAACCATATTCTCTTTCAGGAATAGCATTAATCTCAATCATCGCAGTCACAAGTTCAGTATTTGTCTTGTCCCAGTTGACAATAGTATGGTAACCACAAATAATCTTCTCTTTTTCTAGTCTATTTAATCTTTCTACAATGCTGTCTTTAGATTCTGCTAGCGCGGCGGCTAGGTCAGAAACCTTATATCTTGCATTTTTCTGTAATAATTGAATTAAAAGACCATCACTCATAGATAAAAGTTCCTTATTATCCAACCTTTTGTCCTCCTTTGACTATTGTACAATTATTTTATAATAACGAAACTCATTAGTAAATAGAGAATAATTATGATAAAATATTTTCATATGGAGGTGTCCTATGAAAACGTTTTATGTTGCAAGCTACGGTAAAGGTGACGATAAAGGAATCTATATCGTTTCTTTTAATGAAGAAACATTGGAATTAAAGAAAATACAACAGATCTTAACTCAAGATTTTCCATCATATTTGATTGCGAAGAATAAAGAGCTTTATGTATCTTATAAGAATGCAAGATCTAATAATGAAGGTGGAGGATTAGGAAGTTTTAGTATTCATAAGAATGAATTGATTCTTAATAATAACTATTCTTCTTCTGGTAGAAGTTATACACATTTATGTATCTCTGATGATAATAAGTATATCTTTGCGGCAAACTATCATGTTGGTGCAACAGCTGCTTATAAGCTAGAAAATTATCGTATTGATCATAAAATTGGTGCTGTGAGACATACTGGTATGGGTCCTGATTTATTAAAGAGACAGACTGCACCTCATGTCCACAATGTTGGTTTTACACCTGACAGACGTTTCTTATATGCTGTAGATTTAGGTGCTGATAAGATTGTGATGTACAACTATAAAGATGGTGTACTTAAAGAGAATACAGATTATACAGTAAATGTTGTACCTGGTTCTGGCCCTAGACATTTGATTTTCTCACAGGATGGACGTTATGGTTATCTCATTAATGAGATTGCGAATAAGATCATGGTCTTTAAATATAATGAGGGTCGTATGAGTTTAGTTCAGGCCATTCATTGTGTTCCACGTCATTTTAAAGGATTTAATGCAGCTGCCGCAATTCATCTCACAAAGAGTGGAGAACATCTACTTATTTCTAATAGAGGTCATAATTCTATTGCCTTATATAGAGTCAATAAAGAGAATGGTAAGATTTCTTTACTTTATATGGTACATACTGGTAAAGAACCTAGAGACTTCAATATTATTGATGATAAGTATGTTATTGTAGGTGCACAGGAAGATAATAAGCTTCAGGTACTTACTTTTGATGAAGAGAATGAAAAGCTATTGATGACAGATTCTGAATTAGAGATTCCTGCACCTGTATGCGTATGTGTTGAAGATTGAGCTTAGCTCAATCTTTTTTATTATATCATTAAGTAATTTAAAGATTCTTTGAGAATAAATATATAGGAGGGCCGCTATGGAAGAATTGATGAAAAATTTATATTTATTCTTAACAGAAGCAGAGAGAGGTGATGTATTAAGAATACATGTGACTGAAACAGATGAATGTTTTGAATTTAGTTATGATGAAGTGATGGATATTGTGTTCCATAATAGAATACCAGAAAGGTTTAAAAAAGAAGTAGGTCCTAGTAATTAGGATCTACTTCTTTACTTTTAGAGTAATGATGACTTCGTCATCTGTTTCATCGATGTTTTCTTCTACATCAGTTCCTGCATCAGTGACCATCTTTACTGCCTGATTGATTGTATTGATTGCGATTTTAACACTTCTAGAGAATTTACGTACACGTGGTTTTTCTTTTTTAGGTGTTAATAGTTTCGCAATTCTTTTTTCTGTTTCATCGACAGTCAAATTCTGTTCAAGAATCTCCTTCAACATATTATTTTGTTGTGCTGTATCTTCTAGTTTTAATAAAGCACGGGCATGTCTTTCAGATATTTCTTTTTTCTTAACTGATTCCTGTACTGTCATAGGAAGCTTTAAGAGTCTAAGCTTATTGGCCACTGTAGACTGCTTCTTACCTACTTTTTCAGCGAGCTGGGCTTGTGTTAAACCCTGTGTATCTAGAATCTGCTGGTAAGCTAAGGCTTCTTCTATTGCTGAAAGATTTTCTCTTTGAATATTTTCTACTAATGCGGCATTGGCTGTCTGATTGTCATCAAGTTCCTGAATGATACATGGCACTTCTGTAATACCTGCTAGTTTGCAGGCACGGTATCTTCTTTCCCCTACAACAATCTGATATTTACCTTCATATTCTCTGACTACGATAGGCTGTAAGAGACCATTCTGCATAATAGATTCAGCGAGTTCCTGAATCTTCTCATCTTCAAAATGAGTACGTGGCTGTTCCTTGTTGGCAACAATATCATTGATGTCTAAGAAACAATAAGCATCTTTAATAACGTTCCTTTTCTTTCTATAAAGGCTTCTTCTTAATTTGTCCATAGTTTCTTGGGTACTTTGCAGGTGTTGATTTCACTTTCTTGATCACGATGTTATGACGATGATCATTCTGATCACTTAAAGTAAAAGTAAAATCATCCATCACTTCTCCTCCAAGTACCTTTATGCCTCCCTTCGCATCTTTTAATTCTTCAGGGGCTTTGAGTCCTTTTAATGAAAGGAAGTAACCATCTTTCTTCACTAATGGGAGACAAAGTTCATCTAAGATATTTAATCTTGCAACTGCACGAGCCATGACGATATCAAATGATTCACGATGATCTTTACAGAAATCTTCAGCACGTGATGCAACTGCTTGAATATGATCTAATTCTAATTCTTTAAATAAGTGATTCAAGAATGTGATTCTCTTATTCAAAGAATCTACAATAGTGACATTTAATTCTGGATAAACGATTTTAAGTGGAACTGAAGGGAATCCAGCACCTGCACCTACATCACAGATTATTTGATTAGAGAATGGGAAATCAAACGCAATTGTAAGAGAATCATAGAAGTGTTTTAAATAAACACCTTCTCTATCTGTAATAGCAGTTAAGTTCATCTTCTCATTCCATTCTACTAGTATTTCATAATACTTTTCAAACTGTTCAATCTGTTTCTCTGAAAGCACAATGCCTTTTTCTTCTAAGCTCACAATAAATTCTTGTTGTGTCATATTAATCTCCGTATTGTGTTTTTAAGTGAATAAGTAAAACAGAAATATCTGCAGGATTAATACCAGAAATACGTGTTGCCTGACCAATAGTTACAGGTCTGACCTTCTTTAGTTTCTGTCTTGCTTCCAATGATAAGTTTAATACATCATCATAGTCTAAGTCGGCGGGAATCTGCTTTTCTTCCATATTCTTTACTTTTTCTACTTGTCTTAATGTTTTTTCAATATATCCCTTATATTTAATAAGAATAGTGATTCTTCTCATTTCTTCTTCAGTTAAGTCAACATGTTCAATATAAGGTAATAAGTCTTCATAGACTAATTCTGGTCTTTGAAGAATAGCACGGGCAGTTACACCTTCTTTTAAACGTGTTGAGCCCTTCTCTTCTAAGAGGTCATTGATTTCACTCTTAGGTGAGAAATGAATGGTATCTAGACGTTCTATTTCAGCATGGATACGATTCATTTTATCTAAGTAAAGTGAATAGACTTCATCATTTACTAAACCTGCATCATGGCCATATTTTCTTAATCTTTCATCCGCATTATCATGTCTTAATAATAATCTATATTCAGCACGACTTGTTAACATACGATATGGTTCTTTAGTACCTTTAGTCACTAAGTCATCAATCAATACACCAATATAAGCTTCATCACGTTTCAAGATTAAAGGTTTATTACCCTTTACCTTCTTAGACGCATTAATACCGGCAATAAGTCCTTGACCTGCTGCTTCTTCATAACCTGAAGTACCATTGATCTGACCTGCAGTAAAGAGATTCTTTAAAACCTTTGTTTCTAGACTAGGCCATAACTGTAATGGATCAATCGCATCATATTCAATCGCATATGCATATTTTAAAATAGTACAGTTTTCAAGTCCTGGTAATGAATGCACCATCTTTTCCTGAATATCATGAGGCATAGATGTAGAGAATCCCTGTACATAGATTGTATTCATTTCCTTAGATTCTGGTTCAAGAAAGATCTGATGTCTTTCCTTATCCGCAAACTTAACAACCTTATCTTCAATAGATGGACAATAACGTGGTCCAATACCTTTAATAAGTCCTGAGAACATCGCGCATTTATCTAGATTATCTCTAATGAGTTTATGTGTCTGGGCTGTTGTATATGTTAAGTAACATACAGTCTGATCTTCTACTGGTGTGAAATGTGTTGTTTCATATGAAAATGAAAGTTTCGCATCTGTACCAGGCTGTACTGTTGTTTTTGAATAATCAATAGAATTGATTTCTACACGAGGTGGTGTACCTGTCTTTAATCTTTGGATTCTAAATCCATAATCCTTTAACTTACTTGATAAATATAAGCTTTCCTTCTGTTTATCTGGTCCACTAGGAGTCTTAGAATGACCTACAAGGACTTCAGCCTTTAAATAAGTTCCTGTAGTAAGAATTGTAGTACGAGATTCATAGCGTGTACCATCCGCAAGTATAACACCCTTACACTCATCACCTTCTACAATCAAATCCTCTACCATTGCTTCTACAATATCAAGATTTTCTTGTTCCTTTAATACTTTCTGCATATAGCGTGGATAAGCTTTCTTATCTGCCTGTGCACGAAGAGACTGAACACCTGGTCCTTTCGCAGTATTCAACATCTTCATCTGAAGGTAAGTCGCATCTGTAGTTTTACCCATCTGTCCCCCAAGTGCATCTATTTCTCTTACAATAATGCCTTTTGCAGGTCCTCCAATGGATGTATTACAAGGCATGCTTCCTGCATTAGAGAAGTTGCTTGTAATAAGTAATGTTTTATTTCCTGTTCTTGCACCAGCAAGACATGCTTCAATACCTGCATGGCCAGCACCTACAACTATAATATCGTACACTATAAACGACCTTCCTTTCTTATTTAATACGTGTCTATATTAACACATCAATTCGCGTTTGTCATTATACCACAAATGCATTATTATGGTGTAAAATTCAATCAAAAATGTTGGTGGTATGATATAATAAAAACGGTGATGAACGATGAAAGAAAGAGATATTTTAAAGATCTATAATAATTATTGTATCATTGGGATGAGTCCTGATCCTGAGAAGTACAGTTATCAAATATATCAGTGCTTAAAGAATGCAGGTAAGCATGTCTATGGTATATCTCCTAAGTATGACACAATAGACAATGATAAGATGTATACATCTCTGATGGATATAGAGTACCCTGTAGATGTTGTTGTTTTTGTCGTCAATAAAACGATTGGTATGACTTATATCAGAGAGATGAGAGAGCTTGGTATCAAGTATGCCTGGATGCAGCCAGGAACTTATGATGAAGATTTACTTCATGCTTTTCATGATCAGGGAATAGAAACAATAGAAAATTGTGTATTACAGGTCATGAATGGTTAAATCAAATATAGATTCATGTAATGGGAAGGTGATATCGACTTGGATATCATCTTTTTTAGTATCTTTCAAATCTACTGTACCTAATGTTTCTTTTCTATCTGATATCACTTGATAACCAAAATCATATTGTTGTGATAAAGAGAAACCAATAGAACTCATAATGACAGGATCACCATGTAATTGAATCATCTGCTCTGTCTGTAGTCTAAAGAAGTTCTGATAAGGAATCTGGTCAATGCCAGTTTCTAATGCCTGTTCAACAGCCATAAAGAAATAAGAAGAGAACTTACCATATGGGAATCCTACAACATAAGGTGTGCCATACTTCTCTTTTAATAATTCTGCAATCTTTAACCCTTTCACTGATACTACAATATTTACATCTGCATAACCGGCCATATCAAGTGATGTATCATGATATAAGAAAGTTGTAAGGACATTGTATTTCTGCTCAGTAAAATAATCCTTTAATATTTCATAGACTTCTTCATCAAATAAATCAGGTGTTAAACCTAATAAATTAATAGAAGTCACAGGCATTTGTAAGTTATATTGAATATCTGGTAATTGTTTAACTAATGTGCATAATTCTTCTTCTGTATAATTCATATATGTACCTCATTTTTTCTTCATTATATCATAGTTTTTAGTTTGCACGAACTAACTATTAGGCTATAATATAGTTAGGTGATACTAACATAGGAGGAGATGTTATGAATTTTTTAGAGATTAAGGATTTAAAGAAGTCTTTTGGACAAGGAGAGAGTCATATTGATGTATTAAAGGGGATTGATATGACTATTAATAAAGGAGAATTCTGTGTATTGCTTGGTCCTTCTGGTTCTGGTAAATCTACACTACTTAATATTATTGGGGGTATTGATAGTTTAGATGAGGGAGAACTTATTATTAATAAACATCATTTAAAGACAATGAAGGAGAAGGAATTAAGTCAATATAGACGTGATCATTTAGGTTATATATTCCAGATGTATAATTTAATTCCTAACTTAACAGTGAGAGAGAATATCGAAGTAGGTGCTTATTTAAGTAAGAAGCCTTTGGATATTGATGATTTATTACATACACTTGGTTTATATGAGCATCAAAATAAATTACCTAATCAATTATCTGGTGGACAACAACAGCGTACTGCAATTGGACGTGCAGTCATAAAGAATCCAGATATACTTCTTTGTGATGAACCGACTGGCGCACTCGATTATCGCACTTCACAGGATATATTACAGTTAATCTGTGATATTAATGAAAGATTTGGAAATACAATCATCATGGTGACACATAATGAATCTATTAAGTATATTGCGAATCATATCTGTGTATTACATGATGGAATAATTAAAGAAGACTATATGAATACAGATCGTAAACGAGTTAATGAGGTGGATTGGTAATATGAAGAATCCATTAAATAAACGTTTTATACGCGAATTAAAAGAAGACTGGAGTAAGTATCTTGTTATCTTCTTATTGATGACAGGTATGATTGGTCTTGTATCTGGTTTTATTGTGGCGGATGAGAGTATGATCAAAGCTTATAATGAAAGTTTTGAGAAGTATACGATTGAAGATGGTCACTTTAATGTAGATAAGAAACTAAATAATCAGTCTTTGATCAATATTTCTAAAGCCGGTGTACATCTCTATGATCATTCTTATGTAGAAGAAACATTGATCAATGGAAATAAATTACGTATCTTTGCGACACCTCAAAGCGTAAATAAAGTATGTGTGATGAAAGGAAAACTTCCTCAAAATGATAAAGAAATTGCGATAGATCGTATGTATGCCGTCAACAACAAGTTATCTATCGGGGATACAATTAAAAGTAAAAATCATTCATTAAAGATCTGTGGTTTAGTGGCTTTACCTGACTATTCCGCATTATTTGAGAATAACAGCGATACGATGTTTGATGCCATCAAGTTTGGTGTGGCTGTTGTACAACCTTCTTTATTTAATCAATGGGATACAGCACATATGACCTATAGCTATTCATGGCTTTATACAAATAAACCAAAGAATGAAGAAAAGAAATCTGAATCATTCTTAAAGTTATTGAATAAAGAAGTACATCTAGAAGAATATATCCCTCAATATGAGAATCAGGCTATTCATTTTACTGGTGATGATATGGGTAGTGATGGCGTGATGGTCAGACTTCTCTTATATATCATGATTGTGATTATCGCATTTGTATTTGCGGTCACTATGACCAATACAATCCAGAAAGAATCTAATGTGATTGGGACATTACTGGCATCTGGTTATACAAAGAAAGAATTGATCCGTCACTATATGACACTTCCTATTATTGTGACACTTATGAGTGCCTTGATAGGTAATATTCTAGGTTATACCTATTTTAGAGTAACTATGGCGAATTTATATTATGCCAGTTATAGTTTAACGACTTATCAAACAGTCTGGAGTGCAGGGGCTTTTATTCAAACAACAATTGTACCCGTTATACTCATGTTTATAATTAATCTCTTTATATTAAATAGACAGTTGTCTCTATCTCCTCTTAAATTCTTAAGAAGAGATTTAAAGAGACATAAACAATCACATGTCATGCCTTTGTCAGCACGCATTCCTTTTATTACACGTTTTAGAACACGTATTATTCTTCAAAATAAAGCCCATTATATTGTGATGTTTATTGGATTAATGTTTGCGAATATGATCTTATTATTTGGACTTGCGATGCCAGATATTATTAATTCCTATGGAACCAATATTAAACAGAATATGTTTGCAGATTATCAATATATTCTTAAAGTACCAGCAAGCTTGCAGTCTAGTGAAAAGAGCTTTTCTAATATGATAGAAGCTTATACTTTCACAAAGGGAATTGAAACAGAAGAAAAGACAGCTGAGAAGTTTAGTGCTTATAGTTTAAAAATGGAAGACAATACTTTGGATACGGTGACTGTATATGGAGTAAAGAAGAACAGTCGTTATGTTTCTATTAATGATGGTGTTTATGTATCAAGTGCTTATGCGGATAAATATCATATACATAAGGGCGATGTACTTCACTTAAAGACAGAGTATACAAATAAGAAGTATACATTAAAGGTCAGTGGTGAATATAACTATCCAGGTGCGATTGCGATATTCATGAATCAGAAAAAAATGAATCAGTTATTTGATTTAGATGATGATTATTTTTCTGGTTATTTCTCAAAGAATCCTATTACTGACATGAATGAAAAGTATATAGGCACAACTATTGATTATGATTCATTAAGTAAAGTATCTCGACAATTGAATGTATCAATGGGAGGTATGGCTTATTTACTTTGTGGAATGGCTGTCATCATGTTTATTGTGCTTATTTATCTTCTTACAAAAACAATTATTGAAAAGAATGCGCAATCTATTTCTATGACAAAAATTCTTGGTTATACAAATCATGAAGTAAGTTCTATTTATATTGTGTCTACATCTATTATTGTATCTTTGTTTATTCTGATCACTGTGCCACTCGATTATGCGATATTAAAGCCAATATTTGAAGCAATGATGAAAGAAGAGATGGCTGGATGGATGCCTCTAAATGTAAGTCACATTACTTTCTTAAAGACAATTATTATTGGTTTTATCAGTTATTTTATAGTGATGTTGATTGAGTATAAGAAGATTAAAAAGATTCCAATGCAGGATGCATTGAAGAATGTGGAATAGGGGGGTTCTTGTATGAATAAGAAGTTAATAGCGATACTATGTTGTATCATGCTTACAGGATGTACAACGGAGACAAAGACGAATAAAACAAAGACAGCTAAAGAAGAAACACCTGTTGTATTAAGTGAAGAAGGTCACAATGTAAAGGAAGCAGTGAATAAGAGTGAAACTATTACTGTAAAGACAAATACACTTGGAGAGATAAAAAGCACAAAAGCAGAAGTCACTATCCCTTCTATAAGTGAAGGTGATCTTATTAAAGATACTACTGTGTTAAAGGATATTAGTAATAAAGGTGATGAGAATATCACCTTGAATGATCATCATTTGTTGATAGAAAATAATAAGAATAGTATCCAGTATGAAGGTACTTTAGATACGACTCTTCCTGTTGGTGTAGATGTGACTTATTATTTAGATGGACAGAAAGTTACAAATATTAAAGGTAAAACAGGTACATTAAAGGCTGTATTTAAGTATAAGAATAATACTGAGACTCCTTTCGTAGCGACTACTATTATGCTTCTTCCTCAAGAAACAGTCAGTGATATTGAAATAAAGAACGGAAAAAGCATGTTGATGGATAATTATCAGGCTATTGTTGGATTAGGATGTCCTGGTCATGAACCATTTAAGGATTCTATGGAAGTAACTATGAAGATCAAGAACTTCCAATGTGACTATATGAGTACTGTATTTACTGATGGTATGTTTAAAGATTTAGACTTAAGTGAACTCACAAAAACAACAGATCAGTTAAACCAATCAGCACAGAAGTTAGTAGAAGGTTCAGCTCAATTATTGGCAGGATGTACAACGTATGGACAATACCTTCATACATATATGTCCAATGTGTCAAAAGTAAGTGAAGGAACCAATGCATTATTAAAAGGGTCAAAACAATATAACGCATCTACACAGGCACTCATTAAAAGCTTAATATCTTCTATGAATAATCCTACAGAATTCATTCAATCTAAAATTAATAATATTGATCTCACAGATGAACAGCGTATAGCAGTCAATAACGCAATCAGTGAAGGTGTTCAGGAAAGCTTAATACAAAATAAGAAGAGTTTAGAACAACTCTCACAATTGCTTTCTCAAAGTCCTGTATCAAAACAATTAGAGACATTATCTTCTAGCTTATCAGAGTTGAGTCAGGCTGGAAATGAACTTTCTCAACAATACCAGACACTTGTAACGGGTGCAAAAAGCTTATCTGAAGGAATGAGTCTATTTGATCAAGAAGGTATTCAAAAGATCACTGATATAACTACAATTAAGAAGTTAAAAGAAAAAGACAATTATAGTGGTCTATCAGGAAATAATATCACAAATACAAAATTCATCTTTGAGATGGATATCTAGAACCTTGTATTCACAAGGTTCTTTTCATTTCTATCAGCTTTAATTTAGCTTATATGATATATATTTTTCATTTTTCGAGCGTTACTGTATTTAAGGATTGGGAGTATGTTAAAATATGAACATGGAGGTGATATTCATGGATGATTTCTTAAGTGATATTTATACAATACTCTTTGCGAAATGGATTCTATTACAGGAAGTGCCTGACTTTGAAACAAAAGTGAATGAAGACTATACAGAGATTCATTTCTATAATAAGCATGCCGATATTGAAATTGTCTTTAATCCATTGAATATCATAGAGTTTAAAGCAACCAATACACAATCTGGTGAGATTGAATATTATCTACATTTCCAGATGAAAACATTGAATCATGCAATAAAGTTATTTAAAGAACTCACTCATTATATGAAGCATATTGGTGATACACCTACTGTTAAGATATTGTTGTGCTGTAGTGGTGGATTAACAACTAGCTATTTTGCGATGAAGATGAATGAAGCCTCTAAATTAATGAGTCTTCCTTATGTGACAGAAGCAAGTGGTTATAATAATTTATACTATGTAGCACAGGATTATGATGTCGTTCTCTTAGCACCACAGATTTCTTATTTACATGCTAAAGCATGTGATATTCTTAAAGATAAAATTGTCTTAAATGTGCCACCTGAAGTATTTGCGAAATATGATGTAAAAGCCATCTTTACACTTGTGAAAGAATCATTAGAGATTAAAAAGAACCAATCTGATCAGAAGATTCCTTTACCTGTTATGTTGGATGTAGAAATTAAACATAAGACATTAGCTCTCTCTATTTTCCGTAATAAACAATCCATTCATGTTGCTTATCGTGTATATGATAAGAATCAAGAAATACTATTAGATAACGAAGTAATCAAACCTATAGTTAATCTTCAGGATATTTGTGACATTATTGATATTGCCCGTCTTCATTATCCACGTATTCGTTATATTGGTATTGCGACTCCAGGTATTATTGATGATGGTTATGTGTCTTCTACAAGTTTAGTCGGATGGGAGACGCCAGAGAGATTAGAAGATGTCCTCACTGAACGTTATCATTTGCCTGTATGTATATGTAATGATGTCAATGCAGCGGCTGTAGGTTATTATTCTTCACAAGATCAAGTAAGTTCACTGGCTTTCTTATTCCAGCCTATTCATGCATTAAGTGGTGCAGGTATTATTGTGGATAACTGCCTACTACATGGTATGCATAACTTAGTAGGAGAAGTACAATTTCTTCCTTTAGATTTAACAGAAGATAAAATGACACTCAGTATGTCTCCTGAAGGATGTATTGAGGTTGTATCACGTACTCTTGTTTCTATTATCAGTTTATTAAGTCCTGAAGAATTAGTTCTCTATTGTGACTTTATTCCTCATGTACTTCCTCTATATGAAGAAATGGCCACTCTTATACCAAAAAAATATATTCCGCCTATTACCAAAGTAGATAACATGCAGGAATATATTCTTCTTGGGACTATGATATTAAGTACAACACAGAACTATGACAGTTCTATGTAGTGTTCAATACGATAGTTTATATTCTTTTCATAATCTCTATTAAAATAACAAGCATAGAGACAATCTAACAAGAACTGTAATGAAGCTCTAGAAGAGAAAGATGCAATCTTTTCTTCTGAATCTTCATAGGATGCAAAATAGAGATGATAATCAACAAGTTTAGATAATTCACTCTCTTTAGTAGAAGAAATAAGAACAGTTGTCACCTGGTTCTTATTCATTACACGGATGAAGTCTTCTACATGAGGTGTTCTATTGGCATAGGAGATCACGATTGCGAGATCTCCTTTTTTTAATGTTTCAGCCACCTTTGTTTGATAGAAAATCTGTTTTTCTACTATGACATCTCTACCTATTTCTAACATGTTCTGTCTAAAACATTCGGCCATAAAATAATTTCCTATAGAAGGAAATAACGCGATAACATTCGCATCATACATCTTCTGGACAATTTTACCAAATTCATCTAGATTCACTAGGTTTAATGTAGAGTGAAGTGTCTGGTCATAGAGATTCAACATTTTAGTCATGATTTCATGGTTTGTGTTATTGATCCTGAAAGGATAGTTATAGTCTACCGAAACAAGTTCTTTCTGGTATCTTTCACGATCAAAATGAATATGGGATTTAAATGCCTGTAAACCTGAAAGTTCTAGTTTATCAATAATACGATAAATAGTAGATACAGATACATAACTGTTCTTAGAAATATCTGAAGCAGACATATTCATAATATCTTCTGAATGTTCTATAACATAATCTATAAGTGTTTTTTCACTTTCTGTAAGGGATAATTGTTCGAGCTTATCATAAATGTTCATAAAAAGCCTCCTGATAGACTATATTATACTCTATTTTAATTACTATTTCTTTAACTGGAAAACTTTAAGTGCATTCTCTGTTGTCTGTTTGGCGACTTCTTCGTAGCTTAATCCTTTTAGTTCAGCAATCTTCTGAGCAACAAAATAGACATTACCTGGTTCATTCTGTTTTCCTCTATAAGGCGCTGGTGTGAGATAAGGGTCATCTGTTTCTACAAGTAGATAGTTTAAATCTACGCCTTCAGCCACTCTTTTAGGAACCTTCGCATTCTTAAAAGTAACAGGACCTGCCAAAGAAATATAATAACCAATCTTAATGAATCTTAAAGCCATCTCATAACTTCCACTATAACAATGCATAATACCCTTTACACCAGACTTAGAAAGTATATCAAATGTATCTTCATAAGCATCTCTGGCATGAATAGTAACAGGTAAAGATAATCTCTTGGCTATTTCTAACTGTTTCTTAAAACAGTCAATCTGTTTTTCTTTAGATGCTTCATCCCAATAGTAATCTAATCCTATTTCACCTACAGCAACAACCTTAGGATCTTTTGCAAGTGCTTCTATTGCCTCTAAATCCTCATCTGTTGTCTCTTTACAATCATTAGGACTAATACCTACTGCAGCATAAATAAAGTCATACTCATGCGCTATCTGTACTGCAAGACGTGAAGACTCTAAATCATAACCTACAACAGTAAAGTACTTCACACCTCTATCTATTGCATTCTGAATATATAAATCACGATTTTCAAATAATTGTTCACTATTTAAATGTGTATGTGTATTAAATAACATTTTTCTTATTACCTCGCTTTTAAACAAGTATACATAAAAAAAACAGGGGAATAAACCCCCTATTAGTAATAGGGCTGTCAGTAATGAACAGCCCATCTTGCATCATTTACTGTCCTACTTATAACTATTATTACTTTCTAAATTAGTGTCCATTGTTTAGCCTCTTCCCACTTAACATCAGGTATACTTTGTAATAGTTTTAATAGTTCTTTATTTGTTTGAGTGTCTAGCTGCTTTGTGCTACAAAAAACAAAATTATTTTCATTATAATGAAGAAAATAGCCTTCTTCTACTTTTAGAATTTTAATAATTCTAGTATATGAAATGTTCATAACAAGTTCAGTTGATATTATGTCTACAGAACTGTCCTTGAAAACAAGATTGTATATAATTTTATCAGTTTCAATATCATATAGTTCTTTTTTCCTACGAAATATTAATTTCATACATAAGGTTCCTAAAAATTCAAGATAAATAACTCCAAAAATAATGAGGCATGTTACAAATAAGTTCATGTACCTAGAAACAAATTCATATAGCAGAAAAAAAACAGAAATAAGTATAAATAGTAAACGAGCTATTCTATATCTTCTTTCATTCAATAAAAGTCTGTATTTTTTTAATATATCATAATCAAGTTCTACATTATTAACCTCAATATTCTCTGACTTATCATCCATATAAATTCCTCCTTGTCTTATATATTATTGCATTTTTATTATTAGAACACAATGTAGTGCAATGATATTTAATTATAATTTTATAAAGAAATGACTGACTTGATAATTAATGAGAAATACTGGAGTATAACAAATATATTATCAATATCAACTGACGATTAAAAAAAGTGTTAGAAAGTAAGATGTTTATACAGGTTCTTCTTTTCTGAATATTCATAATTAAATAGTATCATAAATACAGAATAGAAAACTGTTGAAGATTATACGTTTTATTATGGCATATTCCTCCACCTGTTACTAATTTTTATATATCAAGTTTGCAGTTTAACAAACTGCCTAAAAATCGCTTTATGATGAATAACATCATATAAATATTAAATCTGCAGTGTTGGTAAGATTCCTGAAATGACCTCAGTTTACTCATTACAATAAGTATTTTTTCGTATAACTTACCATCACTGATTCAAAAATGTTGAACTACGTTTCCCCGTGAGACTCCCAGAGCAATTCACTAATCCTGTTTCCTTTATGGTAATAACCTGTGGTTCACTACACTTAGCAACAAATATCTTTGATAAGCATATTTCTAACTGAACTTGTATCATACCAAGCGCACTCATAAAAGACGGACTTTGGTCCGCCTTTTACTATTTCTAATACTATAATGAATTATTTAATCATTGCAACCCTCTCATAATTCAATTAACTTATGAATCTACCTCACTAGCATAAGCAATTCTATTAACTATCATACCAATCGCCATTAAAGCCTGCGGTACACATGTATATGAAGCAAAAACTAAGATTGCAAGCACAGCAATAGTTGTGCAAGTAACTAATGCTTTTTTTTGTAATGACTCTGGTACAAATTCATAATCATAATCATTGTTTGGTAGAGGAGTGATTGTAAAACCAACTTCTACTGTTAGTTCTTTTTTCACTTTATTTGTTGTATCAGCATTTGCGAAAATATCTTCAGAAGTCACAATCAAAACAAATTTTGGATATCCTTTATTTTCCTCTAATTTAACTCCTATATTTCCTGTAGTGACAGATACCGCTACTTTTTTCAAATTACTACTTTCTTTAGCGATTGCATCACGTACTTCAACTATATCTATTTCAAATTCGGAAGTTAACTTATTAATTTTATTCTCGCATTTTGTAGTCAGTTTACCTTCAGAATCCAACTCAATAGTTACAGGTTCTTGAGTAAATTCAGATTTTTTTGTAAATTTTTGACTAATTTTAGAGGAAATTTCTATTTTTAATCCATTAATAACAATCTCTTTTACTGGAAATTCTGCTTCTTGTTTAAGACCTGCTCTTGAAATTACATCTGAATATCCTAATGGATCAAGTACATTATATACATACTGATAAATTTGTTCTTCTATCATCTGATCTGAGCTTTTCTCTGCAAGTTCATCCGGTGACATATAATCCACTTTATCAAATGTTGTAATACCCTTATCACTACCCGAATAGCCTACCTTATCTAAATCAAATGAAGGACTTGAAGGGAATTGCCCACCTGTTCTCTCATTAAATTCAAAGAATTGATCAAACGCCCAATTCTCCGGAATAGGATAACCTAAGTTGCAGCTGTATCCGCTTGACATATCAGCTACAAATGAATATTCCGCTAAGCCTTTTTCACTGATATAAGAACGGATATATCTTGGTGCATAAATTCCTACCTTATACTTTTTATTATTTGTTTCACTATTAAATACAAAATTCAGTTTCTTGAAGTATGGAACAATAAATGATTTCATCTGATAATCATAACAGTCAAAGTCTACTGCAAAATAGATGGTTGTTCCTTTAGGAACACCGATTCTCTTAGCTGCTGTAATTGCTGTATGTGCATCTACAAAACCCTGTCTCAGATTCTGAAAATACTGTACTTTATATCCTCCATCCTGATAGATAGGGAATACTCTTAATCCAGCACTTTCAAGGTTTTTGATTTCTTCAAATGTGATGAATTTTCTCTTTCCATTTGCTGTTCCTGTCAGATATCTACCTACCACCTGATATCCTGCATTCTTAATATCTAGTGCCTGCTGCTTATTTAATACTGTGGAGCAGTCACATGCCTTTGCTTTTCTTCCTGTATCACCTTTACTTGTTAAAAGTGATTTCATTGTTGCACAGTTTACTTCTCCAGATGTCACTAATCCAATTCCTGTTAATGCATAGAACTCCTGGAATGCTTCAACCTTGGACTTAGTGCTACTGTCAAAGTTACCATCAAATCTTCCAGCATCATATCCATTCAAGTACAAGCCGTATTGAACAAGCTTATTATACTTTACATAACTTCCATTCTTTCCCTGTTTTAATACACCAGGAAATTTTGCCACTGTCTGATCACCAAAATTTCTTTTGTCAATACTGCCAATAAAGCTTGTATAAATACCTTCAGCAGCCTGTAGTGCAGCAATTAATGCATAAGAAGTAAATCTTGAGACAATACCATCACATGGACCCACACCAATGATATCAGACCAGTCTGCATTCAACTGTTGCTGAATTTTTACAATCATCTTGTCTCCATCATTTGTCTTTTTAAACCAGTTGATTGATACTAGTCCCATCCAAACTTTCCAGTCAATGATGCCTGTTACTGGAAGTCCTGCATCACTCTGGTACTGCTTTACAGCATTCACTCCAGTCGTGTAATAAACTCCTGTAATTCCTCCAGCATTATAGCCCTTTACAAACAATGCGCACTGCAGAATGCATACATTTGGATTTCCTGGATCATTAGCATTCATTTTTGAAATATCACTTAAAGATCTCATTTTATTTAAAGTGATATTTCCTACTGTTCCTGTTACTGGAGAAATTCCATTTTCAATCTGAAAGGCTCTGATAATCCCCTTGCATGTACCTGTACCAGTCATACCGTCCTCATCCAGCTTTACCCATTCAGAACGATGACCATACATGCTGTTTAAATATTTCTGTGCCTTTCTAACATTTTCATCTGCCATTATTACTATCCTCCTATTTTGATAACTACTTTACGTAGAATTCATACCGGTATTCTTTCTACATTTTTATCATACATTCATTCAGAAGCACCATTGTGCCTTTCGCATTTCATTAATATAAGCTATCTAATGAAATTGCTCCTGTTACTTTACCGTTTACCACAATTACTACTCTATCACCTTTGATTTGAATCACTTCATATTGATTTTTAAATACACAATTTGCGATTGACTGACCATCATACCACTTTGAACCAGCCTTAACACGCACACTATCTCCAACGTTTAAATTACTAGTTTTGTTTTTTACCTTATAAAATGTATTAATAAGACCATGATCATAACTACAATCCAAAAACTTTGAATCTATTCCTTTTATATCTTTTAAAACACCTTTTCTGGCATTAGAAGTGAACTGATGCAATAATACATTTCCAAAAGGATTGTATTGAATCTTATTGTCCCAAT
>NZ_DAWDDM010000004.1:0-21357 GCF_052354645.1 Catenibacterium sp. | reverse complement strand
AATATTCAATTGTACGTTTATCAAGTTCCATTGCGAGTCTATTGACGTCAACCATATCAAATGCGACATTTGGATAAACCATCTTTAAGCTGATACTTAAAGCACCATATCCACACCCAACATCCAATACTGATTTTACACCTTCTAGATTAACGGTGTCAAGTAGTGTTCTTGAACCGAAATCTACACTATCCTTAGAGAAAACACCACGATCACTATGAAACTCAATAGAATGTCCTTGATAATCGAAGTGAATAATCGTTGGTCTGCTTTCTATTTCATCATTTGTATAATAGTGTGACATTCTCATTCCTCATAAGAAAAAAGCCCTAAGATAGGGCTTTTATAATTGTGTTTGTATTAAATTACTTTAATTCAACAACAGCACCAGCAGCTTCTAAAGTTTCCTTTAACTTAGCACCTTCTTCAGCTGGTACGTCTTTCTTGATTTCAGATGGAACCTTGTCAACTAAGCCCTTAGCATCAACTAGTCCTAAACCAGTGATTTCTCTAACAGCCTTGATAACTTTAACCTTTGTAGGTCCAACTTCCTTAAGGATTACTGTTACGTTAGCAGCAGGTCCTTCTTCTTCAGCAGCAGCAGCAACTGCAACTGGAGCAGCAGCTGTAACGTCGAACTTTTCTTCGATTGCTTTTACTAATTCGTTTAATTCTAAGATTGTAGCTTCTTCTAAGTAAGCTAAGATTTCATCAGTTGTTAACTTTGCCATTTTAATATTCTCCTTTATTTCGATATTAAGCAGCTGCTTCTGCTTCAGCAGGAGCTGCTTCTTCTGCAGATCCGTCTGCTTCTTTGTCAGCTACAGCCTTAACAGCTCTAGCAACTTTTGATACTGGTGCCTTTAAGCAAGCCAATAACATTGATAACATACCTTCTTTGTTTGGTAACTTTGAAAGTTCCATAACTTCTTCTTTGCTCAATAATTTGCCTTCAACGATTGCAGTCTTGATTACAAGAGCTTCGTGATCCTTAGCAAATTTTGCTAGTACTCTAGCTGGAGCAACAGCGTCATCATGACCAAATGCAATAGCGTTTGGACCAGTTAAGAATTCATCTAATTCCTGTTTACCACAAGCTTCTGTAGCACGAAGAGCTAATTTGTTCTTATAAACTTTAAGTTCTACATTTTCAGCTCTTAAAGCACGACGAAGTTCAGTAACTTCATCAACAGTTAAGCCACGGTATTCAGCAACTACTACTGACTGAGCGTTAGATAACTTATCAGTGATTTCGTCGATGACTGCCTGTTTAGCGACTAATACTTTTTCGTTAGCCATTGTTACACCTCCATAAAAATTTTATTGCAACAATATACACGTTATATTAAAACCCCTAGTTTACCTAGGGGTTTGTCATTTTCATACATGACAATATCCCTCGGTAACAAATTGAGACTTGCGTCAGTTACTGTCTACGGTATATTGATTGCGGCATTAATAATTAAGCAGCAACTTTTACTGCTGGACCCATTGTAGATGAAACTACGCAGTTCTTAACGTAAGTTCCTTTAACTGCAGCAGGTCTGATTCTTAATAATAAAGCATGGATAGCTTCATAGTTTTCAACTAGCTTAGCGCTGTCGAAAGATACACGACCGATTGGAAGATGTACGTTACCATCTTTATCAGTTCTATAATTAACTTTACCGCCCTTAGATTCATTAACTGCTTTAGCAACATCCATAGTTACTGTACCAGTCTTAGGGTTTGGCATTAATCCCTTAGGACCTAAAACACGTCCTAATTTACCAAGCTTAGGCATCTGATCAGGAGTAGCGATCATAACATCGAACTCTAACCAACCTTTAGCGATTTCATCTAAGATTTCCTGGCCACCAACTACGTCAGCACCAGCATTTCTAGCTTCTTCAGCCTTTGGACCTTCAGCGATAACACAAACTCTCTTTGTTTTACCAGTTCCGTTAGGAAGCACGATAGCTCCACGTAACTGCTGATCTGCATGTCTAGTATCAAGGTTTAACTTGAATACAAGATCAACACTTGCATCGAATTTAGCAGTATTAGTCTTCTTAACTAATTCAATTGCTTCTTCGATTGAGTATAGCTTGCCAGCTTCAATCTGCTTAGCAGCTTCTACATATTTCTTTCCTTTTTTTGACATTTTCTTTCCTCCTTAAGTGGTCTTAACGGATAGACCTCCCACTGTAATGACGGAATTCAACTCCATCAGATTGCTAATTAATTAAGCGTCTAAGCCTTCTACTTTGACACCCATGTTACGTGCTGTTCCTGCAACGATTTTCATTGCTGCTTCTAAATCATTAGCGTTAAGGTCAGGCATTTTGTATTCTGCGATTTCCTTTAACTTATCAGCACTTAGAGTAGCAACAGTCTGCTTTGAATCACTTGCAGCTTTCTTGATACCACAAGCCTTCTTGATCATTTCAGCAGCTGGAGCTGTCTTTAATACGAAATCAAAGCTCTTGTCTTCATAAACAGTCAAAATTACTGGTACAGTTTCACCATGACGATCTTTAGTCTGATCGTTGAATGCTGTACAGAATTTTGGCATCTGAATTCCTGCACCTGCTAGAGCTGGTCCTGGTTTAGCACCACCTGCTGGGAACTGGATCTTCATAATTCTTACTACTTTTTTACCATTATTTGCCACGGTACACACCTCCATTAAAATATTGTCCGTGCTGTGGTTCGTTTGGGCCGAAACCCTCCCACGCATTTGACGCCATGCGTCGATTACCAATTATACATAATACAAAGCAAAAATCAATGCTTTTTTAATTTTTTTTGACTTTTTTTACTCAATTGATTTTAAAGACTCTACCATATTCACTTGATCAAGAATATGACGCATCGCCAGATTGATAATAATTGTAAAGCCCACTGTCATACCAAACGCAATTAAATAGATATAAAGCGGCATTGTACGAATAAATAACATATTATCCATTTCTACCGTCAATACAACAAATCGATGAAGGAAATAACCAAAAAACATACCAAGAGAGGCACCAATCAAAGAAAGAATGATATTCTCTCTAAAGATATAGTCACAATATTCTTTACGATGGAATCCTAATACCTTGATTGTTGCGATTTCACCTTTACGCTCGCCAATGTTGATGTTCGTTAAATTATAAAGAACAATAAAACAAAGTAAGGCAGCACATCCTGATAAGATGGCAACAATAATATTTAATGAAGACATTCTTTGCTGGAATTCATCAAGTGTTGCAGTGAGTCGTTCCATACTACCAATATCATGATGATCAAGATAGTTCTTCAAGGCGTTGATATTTGATTTCTTTGTATTCATATCTACATAAAGTATAGAAGCAGATGGTTTCATACCAGTCAGATTTTCATAGAAAGTCTTACTCATATAGACTTGATGATTGACATAGTGTTCTACGATATCTGCCACCTTGACTGTGTATTTACTATTATTAAGAGAGAAAGTAAATGTTTCTCCTTTTTTCACATTCAGCTTTTCTGCAAGCTTCTGTGAGATAACAACACCCTCATCATTTAAGATAATCTTCTTTTTTGTTTTATAATCCTTAAAGTGAATAAAATTCTTAATTTCATCCGCATTGTCATACACAATCATCGTACTATAATAATCTTCACTATTGCCTAGTACTGTAATATTTTGACGCATAGCACTCGTTAAATTATGAATACCTTCTAGACGCTTGATCTTATTTTCAATCTTTTTTGTATCCTCTACATTACTATTAAGTTTAATAAGTGCATCATATTTATATACTTCTACATATTGTGAAGGAATGATTTCAGAACAGCTGTTCTTAACACCAAATCCCAACATGATTAAGGCTGTGCATCCCGCAATACCAATAACAGACATCCAGAAACGTTTTTTGTAACGGAATAAGTTTCTCATAGTCACCTTCTGATTGAAGTTCAATCGTTTCCAAATAAAAGGTATACGTTCCATGAGTATTCTTTTACCTGCCTTAGGTGCTTTAGGACGCATCAAGACAGATGGTGTAGAAACAAGTTCCTGTAAACAGACACTTAATGTTGCAAGTAATGTAACACCAACAGAAATAAGTATAGTTACAAGTGAAATAGACCATTTCTGTACCAGTACTGCTGATTGATTAATGCCATACATTAAATATGTGAATAAGAAATAGATAATACGAGGGAATGCCTGATTACCTACTAATATGCCTAAGATACAGGCAAAGAATGTTGCTAGAAAAGCATAGACAATATATTGCATTATAACATCCTGTTTACTATATCCTAGTGCACGAAGTGTTCCACAATAGCCTCTTTGTTCTTCTATCATACGTGTCATAGTTGTAAGAGATACTAAAGCAGCTACTAAGAAGAAGATGAGTGGGAATACTTGTGCAATAGATGCAATGGCCTGTTTATAGGATTCATAAGTCGCAATACCGACATTTTCACTTTTAGTAAGTGAATATAGAGTGCCTTTGGGAATCTGACTTAATTGTGATTCTGCTTGTTCTATTTGTGCTTTTGCCTGATCTAGCTGCTCTTTTGCTGTGTTGAGCTGAACCTTCGCATTATTCTCTGTGACTTCAAGTTTACTTTGCTGGATATTAAGTTCTGCTTCAGCTTCATCTAATTGTGATTGGGCTTTTTCTAATTGTATACGCCCTTCTAGTAATTGGCCTACGCCTTGAAGTTTCTGATTAAACTGACCCAAACTTTCATTCATCTCAGTAAGTATCTTTGTATAAGCATCCTCTGCTGATTCTTTATCCTTAATACTACCTAGAGTATCTTTAATAGAGTTCTGAAGTGTTTTGATTTCCTGATCTATTTTCTTAGTTTCATTATAAGCCTGCTGTGAGGCTTGAGTAACCTGTGAGGCTTTCTTTAAATAGACCTTCTTTTGTTCATAGAACTGAATACGTGCTTGAGCTAACTTCACCTTACCCTCTGATATCTGTGAATTAAAAGAATCTAGATTACGCTTATATTCCTGATAACCTTCTTCATATTGTTTCTTTGCATCATCTAACTGTGATTGCATATCTCCTGTTAATTGATCATATTGATCACTTATTTCTTCAGATAATGTACTCTTGATACGTGTATTTACTGTTTCAATCATATCATCATAATCAGAACTAAATAAATCATACTTCTGGGCACCTTCTACATCTACAAGTAAAGAAGTATATAGATGATCATTGTTTCTTAACTGGGCAACCTTACTATTGAGTCCTAGTTCTCTTGCCCCATCATTTAACACTTCCACAAATCCACTATTGGTTCCATCACCTAGTGTATTGGTGCCTCTATCTACATTACTGATATATCGAGGATCATTCACAATACCTACAATCTTATATGTCTTAGTCCCATTATCATTAGAAAGTTCAATCGTATGACCAATTTTGTAATTGTATTTACCTAGATTGACATCAATAATACATTCATCTTCTTTTTTAGGATAACGTCCTTTTACTATTTCAGGACGATCCAGCATATTTTGATCATAGTGATCCTGTGAATAAACAGTGACACCTGATTTACCATCCTTATGTGAAAATAAAGCATCAAACTGATAACATGGGACAACCTTCTTTACACCCTTAAGGCTTCTTACCTTTGCGACATCTTCATCAGAAAAGCCAAGTGTCGCAATATAAGTAAGATCGGCATAATTATGATTATTGAGATATGTATCTACACTAGAAGCCATTGTATAAGGGGTATTTCTTAATCCTGAAAAGACTGCAGCACCTAAGAATATAATCATGAAGATGGAAAAGAAACGTCCTTTAGACTGACTGATGTTCTTAAAGACAGTTTTCCAATAGAATTTCTTTTTTACCATTCAATATTATCGATGGATTCAGGATGTTCATTATATTCCTGTCTTTCCACTTTTCCATTCTTAAGATGTATGACTTGATCAGCCATTGGGGCAAGGGCTGAGTTATGTGTAATAACAATTACAGTCATTCCATAGTTATCACACATACTTCTTAATAAACCAAGAATTGATTTACCTGTTTGATAATCAAGTGCACCTGTTGGTTCATCACATAATAATAGTTTAGGATTCTTTGCGATAGCACGGGCTATGGCTACACGCTGTTGTTCTCCACCTGATAACTGTGCTGGGAAGTTATCTTTACGGTCTCCAAGACCAACACGTTCTAGAATATCTACTGAATTAAGTGGATCCTTAGAAATCTGAGAAGCAAGTTCTACATTTTCTAATGCTGTTAGGTTCTGTACCAGATTATAAAACTGGAATACAAAGCCAATATCATCTCTTCTATAATCTGTTAATTGTTTATCATCATAAGTCGCAATATTATGACCATCTACAACAATAGTGCCACTTGTAGGTGTATCCATGCCACCAAGCATATTTAATATAGTTGTTTTACCAGCTCCAGAGGCACCTACAATAACTGTGAATTCACCTTTATTTACTTTAAAATTCACACCATTATTTGCATAAATAGTGACATCTCCCATTGTATAGCTTTTCACAACATTCTTTAGTTCAATAAATGCATCCATACACTTAACCTCCTAACATTATTGTAAGTGATACCATTTTTATCTTCAAGCACAAAAAAAAGACATGCATAAGCACGTCTATTCTTCGATCTTCTTAAGCTGAATTAATTCCAAATCAATAGGAGTAAGGTTACCTAAGAAATCAACAAGTACTGTTGCTGTTTCTTTTTCTTTATCGATAGATTCTACTTTACCACTCTTAGCTGCAAATGGTCCAGCAAGAACTTCTACATAATCACCTACACCAAAATCAATTTCTACAGCTGTAGTCTGTACACCCATTGACTTTAAGATTGGATCTAATTCTCTCTTATTTACTGGGAAAGGTTTAGCCCCTCCACCAGATGATCCGATGAATCCTGTAACACCTGGTGTATTACGAACAATATACCAAGCTTCATCAGTCATGATCATTTCTACAAGAACATAACCAGGGAACATATTTACTGTCTTGTTCACTTTCTTACCGTTCTTGATTTCTGTTTCAACATGTTCTGGAATCACAATATTGAAAAGGATATTCTGAAGTCCCATTGATTCAACACGTTTTTCAAGATTTTCTTTTACTTTATTTTCATGACCTGAATATGTATTAACAACATACCATTGTCTTCCTTCATTATTGGAATCATGAGTTTCTTCAGTATTTTCTACTTTAGTTTCTAATTCTTCTGCCATATTAACTTAACCCCAATGTCTTTAAAATTAATGCAATTAATGCATCTGCGCCATAGAAATAAACACCTAGAATTACTGTAAATGCAAGTACTACAAATGCATCACGAGCTAATTCTTTCTTTGTTAACCAATGAACATTTTTAATTTCCTGACGAATACCTTTTAGAGAAAACCATTCTTTAAATTTTAATGGATTCTTATCTTCTTGTTCTTCTAAACGTCTTTGACGTTCTAATTTTTTTGCTTTTCTAAGCTCCTTGCGTTCCTGCTTAAGCTTTTCTTTTCTAGCCTTATCATCCATGGATGCAGCCTCCTTATTTCGATTCTCTATGTATCGTATGCTTACCGCATTTCTTGCAATACTTACGTAATTCTAAACGTTTTACATTTGTTCTGTTATTCTTATAAACTGAATAATTACGTGATAAGCATTCCGTGCATACTAAGATTACCTTTTCTCTCATCTTATCACTCCTTAACCTAAATTAATTTATCATAAATACACAATATCGTCAATTGATAATTAAGAACTCCCCTAATGGATGTGCTCTTAATTTAGTCATTACACGATAAACACTGTTATAAACACACTTTATTGAAATATTAAGCATCAGTGCCACCTCTTTTTCAGGATATCCTAATAAAACAAGATGAAAGATCTTTTGATCTCTTTCTGATGTCTCATTCTGGATAATCGCATAAATAAGTTCCCAGATTTTTTCTAGATTCTGTGCCTTTTGTGGAGAGTACTCCACTTTTTGATCTGCAATCAATTCACCATAAGTGCGTGAATCTTCATAGTTCACAATCTTATCTAGAGAAACAGATTTCTTTTCATAACGAGTAAAGAAAGTATATTGTTTCTTGAGTAATGATTGCATCTTTTTAATAATACAGCTTTTCGCATATACATCAAATGTAGTATCCAAGTCATCACGATAGCTCCAGAATACTTTATCGAAGGTAATCAATCCTACCTGCAATAAATCCTGTGGTTCTAGAGACATAGATGAGATATACTTCATCTTTCTCATCACTGCTTTGACTAAAGCATCATAATAACTATAAAGATATTGTAATGCGACAGGATCATTAGATCTTGCTAAATAAATCAGTTCCTTTAATGTACGATCATCCATAGATCATCCTCCTCTTAAAGAGGATGACGTGAGTTATGTACCTGATAAAGTAATACGGCAGTAGCTACAGAGGCATTGAGTGAATTGACATGACCTACCATTGGTAGAATGACATTCATATCACAATGTTCTTTTACTAAACGAGAAATACCAAATCCTTCTGATCCAATCACAAGAACTAGTGGCATATTGTAATCTACAGCACGATAATCTGTAGAGTTATCTAATTCACAACCTACTACCCAGAATCCTTCTTTCTTTAAAGAATCTAGAGTACGAGATAAGTTAGTTACCTGAGCCACAGGAACATGGTCAATAGCACCAGTTGATACCTTTGCGACTGTCGCATTTAAACCAACAGAACGCTTCTTACCAATAATAATACCATCTACACCAATTGCATCACATGTACGAATAATAGCCCCTAGGTTGTGAGGATCTTCCATACCATCAAGCATTAATAAGAGTGGCTGTTTTCCTTCTGGAATGTTACGTACGATATCTTCTAAAGGTGTATAGTCATAACCATCAATTAAAGCCATTACACCTTGATGGTTTACATTCCCTACAAGTTTAATAAAGCCATTTTTATCCGTCATCCTCATTTTTATATTATTCTTGCGACACAACTTCACAATATCATCATTCTTTGACTGGTTCTGAATCATTACTTCATGAACCTGTCTTGGTCCTGTTAATAGTTCTCTGACGGTGTTTTTACCATAAATCCATTCTTTCACTTTGTCACTTCCTCTTCTTCCACATATTTCTTAAATAATTCAAATATTTCATCTAATCTTTCTGTCTGCTTAGTGAGATAAAGATGTCCAATCATTGATTCAAAGCCAGAAGACTGGTTATGTACAACAACTGATTTATTCTTAACTGAATGTCCTTTGCAGTTACGCCCGCGTTTGAATAAGCGCACTTCTTCTTCAGTAAAGAAGTTTTTAGAGAGGGCATATTTCATAAAACCTGCATGGGCATAAGCACTGACATATTTAACAGAAGCTCTTTGTAATTCATGAGGCTTCATAATTCCCTTCCCTGTGAGTAAATATTCACGGACATATACTTCAAAGACTGCATCACCTAAATAAGCAACAGCGAGCGCATTCATTAACTCTGGACGCATTATAGAATGCCTCTTTCAGTTAATTCTTTTCTAACACGGTCTGCTTCATCAAAGTTCTTTTCTTTCTTGTAAGCATTCCATTGTTCATATAAAGCAATATCTTCTTCAGATAATTTAGTACCTTCAAATAAGAAGCCTAAAACATCCCCCATCTTAACAAGAGTTGCATATTCAGTTGCAATGACATCATTGTCTTTTTCTCTCACACGCATCACCTGATTCAATACTTTTACCTGATCTAATACTTGTGTTAATGCAAGAGATGTATTTAAATCATCTTCTAATGCATTGACCATTGCATCCACAGTTTCCTTCTTATAATCATGAGCAGGAACATGATTCACCTGTAAATATAAAGATGCATTCTTAGTCGCATTTTCTACCTTAGATACTTCTTTACGTACACCTGCAATGACATCATCTGTCATATTTAATGGATTACGATAGTGAGTAGATAACATCAACCATTTGAATACATTGCATCCAAATTCTACAATTAAATCCTTAGCCCATAATACATTACCTAAAGACTTAGACATCTTTTCACCATCGATATTGATCATCTGGTTATGCATCCAATAGTTGGCGATAGGATGTCCATTATAAGCCATAGACTGAGCAATTTCATTTTCATGATGAGGGAACTTTAAATCCTGTCCTCCACCATGGATATCAATCTTACCATCTTTGAATAGCTTATTAATCATGACAACACATTCAGTATGCCATCCTGGTCTACCTTTTGACCAAGGTGTATCAAACTGAATACCTTCATTTGTTTTCTTCCATAATGCGAAGTCAGTTGTACTTTCTTTCTTCTTGTCATCTTCAGATAGAGTACGATCACTTGCACCCGCAATCAAATCTTCTACCTTAATACCTGATAACATACCATATTCTTTAACCTTAGTAACACGGAAATAAACATCTCCATCTACTTCATAAGCATAACCCTTATCAATTAGTGCCTGGATGAAATCAATGATTTCAGGCATAGTTTCAGTGACTCTTGGTTTATATGTAGGATCTTCAATGTTTAATCCTGCTCTGACATCTTCATATGCTTTGATATATTTATCAGTCAATTCTTTTTCTGTAATACTTTCTGCTTTAGCAGCTTTGATGATCTTATCATCTACATCTGTATAGTTAGATACAAAAGTCACATCATTACCTAAATATTCAAAAGTACGTCTTAATACATCAAACACAATCATTGGGCGTGTATTCCCAATATGAGCATGGTTATAAACTGTAGGACCACAAATATAGATAGAAACTTTACCTTCTTCAATAGGCTTAAATTCTTCTTTTTTGTTTGTTAATGTGTTAAATAGTCTCATAACATCCTCCTCAAATAAAAAAAGCTCATGATAAAGACAATCCACCTTACCATAGCTTTTCACTCTTAACGCAAGTCAAACGTTCTTTCTTTCAAAAAGACTCAGATGGGTGCATCCTAGAACCTCCCACTAGATGCTTTCACCACTTCATCCTCGCTGTAAGCTTCTTGTTCTATTCATTCTCATCTATAATTTATTTCACTATATCAAATTATCGCCTATTCTTCAAGACAAACGCCGTTCTTATTTCTTTGTATCAGTTAATTTTTTTGATAACTTATCTAAACCTTTGGATGTAAGAGACAGACTTTTGGCTCCAAAGTCTTTCAAATCATTCATACCATCCTTGAATTCTTCAGACTCAGTGACCTTTTTTATACCTTCTTACGCTTTCTTATAAGTGTCTGATTCAGAAATAGTGGTTGCTGCCTCTTTCGCACGATTAACACATTTATTAACGTTCTCTTCACTTAATATTTCTTCTGTATTCTCTTTTACCTTCTGAATACCTTTTTGTACTTCTTCACTTTCAGCAAACTCTTTGACTTTATCTAATATACTCATAATATCATCTCCTAAGCAAAAAGATGGAGGAAACTCCCCCCATCTTTGTATTAACCAAGTAATGAACCAAATACTCTTAAGTATTCATCAGCTGAACGGTCCCAGTCTAATTTTTCAGTCATAGCACGATAAATTAAACCATTCCATTGATCTTTATCATCATAGTAGATATGTAATGCATAATCGATAGTGTCCATCATTTCATGAGCATTATAATTAGCAAAACTGAATCCAGTACCAGTACCATCAAATTCATTGAATGGCTGAACACTGTCTTTTAATCCACCAGTTTCTCTAACGATAGGAATTGTACCATAACGTAAAGACATCATCTGAGATAATCCGCATGGTTCAAATAATGAAGGCATTAAGAACATATCACAGCCTGCATAAATACGACAAGATAAACCAAAATCATATTTTAACTGTAATGAAATCTTTGGATTACCAAAACCAGCAATTTCTTCTAATGGTTCTTCATATTTCTTATCACCAGCACCAAGAATTAATAACTGAACCTTTCTCTTCAAGATTTCTTCCATACGATTAAGGATCAAGTCTAAACCCTTCTGCCATGTTAATCTAGTTACAATACCAATAAGTGCAACATCAGGATCCTGTGGTAATCCTACCTCAGCCTGTAATGCAAGCTTATCCTTCACCTTTTCAGTATAGACGCTATTAGCGTTGAAATGGTAAGGAATATTTGGATCTGTTTCTGGGTTATTTGTATCATAATCGATACCATTCAAAATACCATAAAGACCATCTTTACGCATAGCAAGGATACTCTGTAATCCTTCACCATAAGCATCTGTTAGAATCTCCTTGGCATAAGTTGGAGAAACAGTTGTAATTGCATCTGAATAAAGAATAGCTGCTTTCATCATGTTCATGCAATCATCATTACGTACATTACCATTATAATATAAATAGTTATCTAAACCGAATAGATCATTCAATAAGAATGGATCACATTTACCCTGATAAGCGATATTATGGATTGTGAATGTAATCTTCACATTACCATAGAAATCATAATAGCAATATCTTTCTTTGTATAAAGGCGCAATCATAGCAGTCTGCCAGTCATGTAATGACAAGATATCTGGCATGATATTTAAACGAGATAAGCATTCAAGAACTGCAAAGTCATAAAATGCAAATCTTTCATAATCATCATCATACCCATATAAACCAGGTCTTCTGAAATATTGTTCATTATCCACAAAGAAATAAGTCACACCATCATATACTGCCTTAAAGACACCACAATAGCATCTTCTCCATCCTACCCATAAATAGAAGTTAGTCACATATTCTAAAGTTTCTGGAAACTTGATATCCTGATACTTAGGGAGAATGACATAACATTCATGACCTTTCTTCACAAGTTCTTTTGGTAAAGAACCGATAACGTCAGCGAGCCCTCCAGATTTAATATAAGGAAGTGCTTCACCAGCAGCAAAAACGATTCTCATTAGACAATGTCACCTTCTTTGACATACAATGGATCACTTGCATCGCCAATAAGTTCTTTTACATGTTTTACCTTAGCATCTTTATCCATAATAACATTTTCAAGATGAGCACCTGCTTCTACTGAAGAACCACTAAATAGGATAGAGTTCTTAACAACAGCACCTTTACCAATCTTAACATTACGTCCTAAGATACTATTTTCTACAGTTCCATCAACAAATACACCGTTCGCAATATAAGAGCTCTTTACTTCAGCATCCTTTAGATACTTTGAAGGTGGTGTATCGTTAGTATTTGTGAAAATTGGCCAATTAGACTTGAATGCCTGAGTTGATACATCGATATCAAGGAATTCAAGAGATGTCTTGAAGTAAGCTGCATATGAATCAATACATTTTGCGAATCCTTTATATTCATAAGCGTTGATCTTCATTTCATCTTTTAAATAATTTAAAGTATCTCTTAAATCGTAGAATACAGATACTTTCTGTGCTTTATAAAGCATCTTGATTAATGCTTTTCTATTAATTACATAAGTTTCAAGTGAGATTGAACGATCCTTGCGATTACCTTTATTTAATTCAAAATCAACAACCTGCTTGTCCTTAATCTTTAAGAAATCAGAACCGATAAATGCTTCATTCGCATTCTTAATTTTCTTATATACTACAGTCACATCACAACCAGATTTTTCATGTGCTTCTACAACATCAGAGAAATCCATAGTAGTAATGCTATGTGCTGGAGAAATAACAACATAATCTTCAGTTGATTTTTCTAAGAATGCAATATTTTCTAACATATTGTTGATGTCATGGTTGTACATGTTACTGTTTGCATATTTTTCATCATATAATAATGAAATACCACCTCTTTTAGAGTTAAAGTTCCATGCATTACCAGAACCAATATGTTTTAATAATGATCTTGGTTTTTCTTTTACTAAAATACCAACTTTATCAATATGAGAATTTGAAAAGTTAGATAATACGAAGTCAATAACACCATAACGACCCAAGAAGCTAACTGAAGCAACTGGACGTCTTTCTGTTAATCCTTTCAAAGATACATCACTATGTAAATTGATTAATCCTACTACATTTGCCATTTGCTCTTCACTCCTTATCTGCCATTATCACTTACTAAAGCGACTTCTTTTGCTTCATCATTCACAACTGTTCCAGCTTTAACTACAACGCCTTCATCAATAATTGCTTTCTTGACAACAGCGCCTTCTTCAATAAGAACACCAGGCATTAATACTGAATCAATAACCTTAGCACCTTCACCTACGTTAACATTATTGAATAAAACAGATCCTTCAACTTCACCATTAACAACACATCCCTGTGTAACTAATGAATTCTTTACACTTGCATCTTTACCAATTAACTGTGGTTTACCAAGTGTATCTTCTGAGTAGATCTTCCAATCTTTCTTGATGTTATAAAGATCAAGTTCTTTATCATCAAGAAGGTCCATATTTGCCTGCCATAAGCTTTCAACAGTTCCTACATCTTTCCAATAGCCATCAAAAGTCCAAGCATATAACTTCTTCTTATCTGCAAGCATGGCAGGAATAATATTCATACCAAAGTCATGCTTACTGTTTTCATCTGCTGCATCAGCAATTAAGTATTTACGTAATTCTTTATAACTGAAGATATAAATACCCATTGAAGCCAATGTAGATTTTGGTTTTTCTGGTTTTTCTTCGAATTCATAAATATAGCCTTTATCATCTGTATTCATGATACCAAAACGGCTTGCTTCTTTTAATGAAACATTTAGTACAGCAACAGTTAAATCTGCACCTTTTTCTTTATGCACATTCAACATTTCTTCATAATCCATCTTATAAATGTGGTCACCAGATAAGATCAATACATATTCTGGATCATACTGATCTAAGAAGCTAATATTCTGATAAATTGCGTCAGCAGTACCTGCATACCAAGTAGCACCTACTTCTCCTCTTTCACGTGCTGGTAAAATTGCAGCAAGTGAGTTATTACCATCAAGACCCCATTTAGTACCTGAACCAACATAAGTTCCTAATAGTACTGATTCGTACTGTGTTAAAACACCTACTACATCAATACCTGAATTGGCACAGTTACTTAGTGGGAAGTCGATAATACGATATTTACCACCAAAGTAGACAGCAGGTTTAGCAACTTTCGCAGTTAATTCTTTTAATCTTGTTCCACGGCCACCGGCTAGGATCATAGCAACGATTTCTTTACCCATTTCTCTATCTCCTCCTAAAAATGTAATCGCTTTCTTTTCGATAAATCTATTCTATCACAATTGCTGCAATTATGATAGTTATAAGATTCATTTTCATTAAATTCCTCTATTTATTATACTACACATCTATTACATTTTAAATATAAAAAAGTCAGACTTACGTGTAAGTCTGACTTAATAATTCTGTTTTAAATATTTTCTTACAGAAGAAATAAAATGAAGTGAACCTGTAATAACAAGCTGATCATGCTTAAGTAATGCGACTTTAATAGCTTCTGCAAAATGTGGGACTACAGTTACAGAACTAAAGCTGCGATAACCATCTAGATCAGATGCACGTTCATCATTAAATGATGTCAAATAAATTGGATAACCTGCTTCATCGATCAGTTCAATCATTTCATCTACATCTTTATCCTTTAAACCTGAAAAGATAAAGACTGTATCTTCAGTACGGACATACTGCACTGTACTTAGTAACGCTTTAATACCATCCGTATTATGCGCACCGTCAAGAATAACTTGATGTCCTGCTACAGTCATCATTTCAAAACGACCATACCATACAGCACTTTCTATCGCCTTTTCAGTTGTTTCTGAATCTAAAGTAATAAGTTTATTCGCAATAGTAAGAGCTAAACGTGCATTCGCAATCTGATAAATTCCCTGATTCTTTAAAGTAAAGGCCATATCACGATAACGGAAATGGAATGGATAACGTGATACCTGATATTCAGGTACAACAACCATTGTCGCACCCATTGCATCACATTGTTCCTGTAATCTTGCAAGTACTGTTCCTTCTACTTCACTTGTAATAAAGTATTGTCCTTCTTTAATGATTCCCATCTTTTCATTAATGACATCATAAAGACTAGGACCAATCTGATCTAAGTGGTCATTCCCAATATTAGTGATTGCACTAATAATTGGCCAAATGACATTTGTCTTATCATTAGCACCACCAATGCCACATTCAATAATACGATAATCTAAGTCATGAGTAGAGAAATAATCTAACATGATTAAAACATCAATTTCAAACATAGATAGATTCTTTTCTTCAATGACTGATTCATATTTATTAATCAGTGCAAGTAAATCTTCATCGCTAATAGGACGATCATCAATACGAATACGATCATTATGCTTAATCATATAAGGAGAAGTAAATGTTCCTACATGATATCCATGCGCATTTAAAATACTTCTTAGATAGTTCACTGTAGAGCCTTTTCCATTTGTACCTGCAATATGAATCATATTCTTCTGTTTTGTATCAATACCTAATTCTTCTAGAATTCTTCTAAATGATTCTATTGTATTCTTATGTCTCTTAGATTCAATATATGCGATTGCTTTATCTATATTTCTAAACATTAATCAATCCTCCAATCTATTGGTTCTATCCCTTGACTAACAAGAAATTCATTAGTACGAGAAAATGGCTTAGAGCCAAAGAAACCACGATGAGCACTCAAAGGAGATGGATGCGCACTTGTAATGACACAATGTTTATTTGTATCAATCATACTGGCTTTGTTTTCTGCCTGACGTCCCCATAAAATAAACACAACAGGCTTTTCACGTTTATTCATCTCTTCGATAATATGATCAGTAAAGATTTCCCAGCCTTTACCTTTATGAGAATTTGCATATCCTTCCTGTACTGTTAAGACAGTATTCAAAAGAAGAACACCCTGCTTTGCCCAGGCTGTCAAATCACCATGATTTGGTATATCAATACCTACATCATCATGAGCTTCTTTATAAATATTCACAAGTGAAGGTGGTATGCGTACGCCTTTATTCACACTAAAAGCTAAACCATTGGCTTGATGTAATTCATGATAAGGATCCTGACCTATAATAACAACCTTTATATCTTCATAATCACAGAAATTAAATGCATGCAATATATGATTATGAGGAGGAAATATTGTTTTAGAAGCATATTCTGCTTCTACAAATTTATGTAATGCTTGATAGTAAGGCTGTTTAGCTTCATTTTCAATAATAGATTTAAATGTCTTCATGAAAAATAAACTTCTTAATTAATTCTGCGACTACACCTTCATTATTATCTGCATGCGTTGTGTAGTCACATGCTTTTTTAACATCTTCAACTGCATTACCTGCAGCGACAGCTAAACCTGCTTTTTTAAGCATTGCCATATCATTATAGTTATCTCCAACCGCAATAGTTTCTTCTATCTTGATACCTAATTGATCTGCAAGATGCTGGAGTCCTACTCCTTTATCTACGCCTTCCTTATTGAATTCCATATAACGGTTAGAAGAATAGCTTACTGAACATCCTTTAGTAATGTCTGCCATTTTTGGTTCTAAGCTCATTAAATAAGGCACATCCACATTCTGATATAAAATCTTTGCGATAGTGGCATCCTTTAAGAAATCAACACTATTTTCTTTTGGATAAACAACTTCAAGCTTTTGGTGCTTGATTCTTTCTGCTTCAGATTCACTTAAGTTATATACATAAAGTGTATCATTTGTATAAACATGTATGCAGACATCCTGTTTTAAACCAAATTCAAAGATTTCCTTCATCTTATCAAATCCTAAGCCATTGAATTCAATAATACGATTATCTTTATTCTCAGTTAAAGCAGCACCGTTAAAGCTTAAAACATATTCTCCTTCCATATCTTTTAAACCTAACTGTGTAAGTTCAGGCAAGATCTGCATATAACCTCTTCCTGTTGCTGGCACAAACTTCACACCACGTTCCTTCACTGCTTTTTGAATCCAATAAATATTACTTTCTGGTACAACATGGTCATCGTTTAATAAAGTTTCATCTAAATCACTTGCAATTAATTTATATTCCATCTCTTATGCCCCCTTTAATACAAATGTTTCTATTACTTCTTTCACTGCACCTTCATCAAAATTCTTTTCACAGACATAATCACTGATTTCTTTAATATCATCATGAGCACAGCTCACACAGGCTCCTAGTCCTGCTTCCTTGATCATTGACACATCATTATAATTATCGCCAATCGCAATTGTATCATTAATATCAATATTCAAATAATCTGCAAGCCACTTTAAACCTACACCCTTATTAATACCAATCGCATTACATTCTAGATAACGTTCAGAAGAGAAAGTGAGTTCTACTTGGTCTCCAATATCCTGATACATCTCATCACGTAATTCCTTCAAATAATTCATATCTCTCTTTACCAAAAGAATCTTTGCGATAGATTCATTTTTTAAGAATTCAATCTCATGATCATATATCACCTTCATTGGCGTTTTCTGTTCAATCTTTCTATTTACTTCAAATTCATCTGGATTATAAATATAACAGCAGTCTAATGTAAAAACGAGCATGCAAAGATTTTCTTTACATCCATAATCAAAACATTTCTTTAATAATTTATAATCAAGCCCCTGGAAATGAAGAATCTTAAAGTCTTTATTCTCTATTACAAGACCACCATTAAAACAAATAGAATATTCACCAGGCATATCATATGTACCAATTTCTTTAAGAATATCCCCAATCATTCTATGAGATCGTCCCGTTGCAACTACAAAACGCAAACCATGCTTTTTAGCCTCATGTATTGCCTCCTGATTAAATACAGGAACATGCTGTCCTATAAGAAGTGTTTCATCTAAATCTGATAGCATCATTTTATACATAATCATTCTCCTCCATATAAATAAGACATAAAGACTGGTACTCTATTTCTCCAGCAGGCTTCACTATGTACATCATGTTCAAAGACACGATACATATAGTCAATTCCTTTTTGTCTTATTAAATATTCTATTTCATTATTAGACCATAAATAATCCTGACTCAAAGAGTCATCATCATAACCTTCTTTACCACCTACATCAAAATAGAAACGTTCAATTCCACTTAGGTCACTTGTCTTCACTAAATCAATAAATTCCTTTTGATAGAGCCAATAAGCAGTTGAAACTGCAGCACCTTTATGAAATACATTTGGATGCTTCATACAGGCATACGCTGTAATAATACCACCAGAAGAACTTCCTACCATAGCAGTATTATCTTTAATAGTTCGAAAGCGGCGATCTATAGAGGGCTTCAAATCATGAATCAGCCACTGACAATAGTCTTCTCCTGTACCTTTAATTATCTCATGAGAATCATCACGCATTAATGTACCACTTTCTACATCCCATGGCCCATACTCACTTGCACGACCATATTCACTAAAGACACAGGGAATAGCCACAACTATGACCTTCATCCCACTTCTTTTTAAATAATCCTCCATACCCCAGCTGACACCAATATAAGCCTGATCATCAAAAAAGGCATTCTGACCATCATTCATATAAAGAACAGGATATCTCTCTTCACTTTGATAATAGTCATCAGGAAGATATACAATTATATTTTTATCTCTACATTTATTATAAATCTTTTGAAACATACAATCTCCTTACAAAAACAAATAAGCCTCATGCTTATTTATTTTCCGGTAGAATAATCACTTCTTCACCATTTTTAGAAAATATATAATGACTACGTGCATAACGTACTACATAATCACTATCATTCAAACTATCTACTTCTTTTGCGAGTTTTGCTTTTTCTTTCTTTAATTCATTCTCTTGTACAACAAGTTTCTGATAAGTGGCCTTTTCAGCCTGGATATGCTGTACTTTTGCGATTAAAGTATAAATAAGAAATACAGAAATTATAAGAAATACAATTCCATATATGTTACCCATTCTTTTCTTCTTTTTAGCCATTCGAGTCAACTCCTTAACTACTCGCATTATACCATTATTCTGCTATTAAAAAAAGAACCTTACAAAAGGCTCTTAGTAAATAGTTTCTTCTTCTACTTTTTCTTCTTTAATAATTTCATAAAGAGAAGATGCTTCATCCTTTAATACATGGTCTTTAAGCATCAATACTTTCACTGTTAAAATAGTACGTCCAAAGCTAACTTCTATTTCATCGCCAATTTTCAATTTAGTAGCAGGTTTAGCTACTTTACCATTTACTTTAACACGTGATGCTTCACTTATTTCTTTAGATAATGTTCTTCTCTTAATAATACGTGATAACTTTAAAAATTTATCTAATCTCATTATTTATCCTCTTCAAATAATCCATTCGCAAATATAAAATCAATATCTTCTTTCTTAAAGAAGTCATACTGTTCTTTTTCTTTAATTGTCCAGGCACCTATTTTAATATGTCTACTTTTTAAATCTACTATTTCTTCATGTGTTAAATAAGAATAACGACTATGAATACCATCTAAATGATGATCAATCACCTGCTGTTTACACTTCTTATAACCTCTTAGTACAATTAAAGCATAATAAGAATCAGGCATTAAAGCACGCATATTTAATAATCTTTCTAGACTTGTAGAAGAAAAATAAATACGATCTGTCATATGATGTTTCATAATCACATCTCTTAGTTTTTCTTCAAGACCACTAGATACAGTATCCTTGATTTCTATATTCAATAATTTATCGGTAGAATCAAGTAATGTCAAGAGAGAATCAAGCGTAGGAATCTGTTCTGTGATATCCATCTTATTATTATAATTATATTGACGTGCTTCTTTAAATGTCATATTTCTTAAAACACCTTTACCATTACTTGTACGATTGATCTTATCATCATGTAGTAACAGAAGTTCGCCATCTTTTGTCATCTGTACATCTGTTTCTATCCCTTCAAATGAAGAATTAACTGCTTTTTCAAAAGCAGACATTGTGTTTTCTGGAAATAAATCACTATATCCTCTATGTGCTAATCTTTTCATTATAATCATCCTTTCTAGCAAAAAAAGCCAGCGTTCAGGTCACTGGCATGAGGCAGTTGAAGAGAATCGGCAGGTGCTAATGTTCTCTTCCTACTCCATTATAACATCTTTCTGTAATAAAGATAGCCATAAAAGGTTAATTCTAAATTAAAGGATTTACGAGAAAACAAATTTATCTAAAGAAACGGCAGAAATCCCCATCTCAATATAAAACATAGGTGGGTAATGAATGCCGATGATGAATTTGTTTGAGAAATTTTGGAATAGTGAGAGTATAAAATATATGGGAAGCTTTTTTTCCTAAATCTATAAAAAGGAGGCTAAATATATGTATCTTACAGTCAAACAGCAGGTAAAGCATCTGTCTAAGGAAGACTATCGTTCCATCAAGGAATTATGTCATATTGCAAAGAATCTTACTA
>NZ_DAWDDM010000003.1:0-21833 GCF_052354645.1 Catenibacterium sp. | reverse complement strand
GAGTATAATAATACGCAAAGGAGTGAGAAAATATGAATGATTTAATGAAAACCCCTAAAATGACCCCAAGAATCCAATCTACATTAAAACATACTGTAGAAGTGCCAGAAGTGATGTACAAAGCCAGTGGTATTAATGTGAATGGTAGACGTATAAAAAGCTTACTATTTAGTACGGATGTTGCACTTATTGCGAATAATAACGCTGATGCCATTCTCTCTGTTTATCCTTTTACGCCTACTATTCAGATCACCAATGCGATTATTGGTGTCGCAAGACAACCAGTTTTTGTAGGAGTAGGTGGAGGAACTACCAATGGTGCAAGAGTATTCAAGATTGCCTTAGATGCAGAATTACATGGTGCAGCAGCTGTTGTACTCAATGCTCCTGTACATACAGAAATGATCAGAGAATTATCACGTCTAGTAGATATTCCTATTGTCCTCACTGTAGTATCACTAGATGAAGATTTAGAAGAACGTATGTTACATAGTGGCGCTAAAATCATTAATGTATCTGGTGGAAAACAAACAGTAGAAATCGTTAAGGCACTACGCGCTATTGATAAGGATTTCCCAATTATTGCGACAGGTGGACCAACAGAAGACACAATTAAAGAAGTCATTGAAGCAGGTGCGAACGCAGTGACATTTACCCCTCCTACAAGTGCTGAAATATTCAAGGGTATGATGGAAAACTACCGTGAACAGATGAAGAAGTAGAAATACTTCTTCTTTTTTATACAAAGAAGAAGTATTTGTATATCCCATTTATGATTATTTGTGTTATCATGAGGTCAAATGCATAAAAGGAGGAATAAAATTTGAAACAATATCTAGATATGTGTCGATATATCCTAGAACATGGTGAAGACCGTCCTGACCGCACAGGGACTGGTACACGTTCTGTATTTGGATATCAGACACGCTATGATTTACGTGAAGGATTTCCTCTTCTTACTACTAAGAAGATGTATTTACGTCCTATTGCGGAAGAACTATTATGGTTTATCAAAGGTGATACAAATATTAAATATCTTGTAGACCGTAATGTGAAAATATGGAATGAATGGCCTTATGAAGACTTTAAGAAGAGTGAAGACTTCAATGGTGAAACATTAGAAGAATTCGTAGAAAAGATCAAAAATGATGATGAATTTGCGAAGAAACATGGTAATTTAGGTCCAGTTTATGGTGCACAGTGGCGTAACTTTAATAATGAAGGTACTGACCAGTTAGTAAAGTTAATTGATTCTTTAAAGAATAACCCATTCTCTAGAAGACATATTATTTCTGCATGGAATCCTAGTCAGGTAGATGAGATGGCTTTACCACCATGTCATACACTTATGCAGTTTTATGTATCTAGTGATAAGAAGTATTTAAGCTGTCAGTTATACCAGAGAAGTGCTGATACATTTTTAGGTGTTCCATTTAATATTGCATCATATGCCTTACTTACATGTATGCTTGCACAAGTATGTGGTTATGAACCAAAAGAATTCATTCATACTATTGGTGATGCGCATATTTATAAGGATCACTTTGATGTAGTCAAGACACAGATTGAAAGAGAACCACTTCCTCTTCCTCATCTTGTATTAAATAAAGACATTGATAATCTATTTGATTTCAAGATTGAAGATATCAAGCTAGAAGGTTATCAGTCTCATGGTCCATTGAAAGGTAAGGTCAGTGTATGATTACTATTATTGTCGCAGCTGATCAAAATAATCTCATTGGGAAAAAGGGAACAGATAATGGGATGCCATGGCACAATAGTGAAGACTTTAAACACTTTAGAAGTACAACACTCAATCATACATTATTAATGGGGAAAACAACTTACCAGGCAATAGGTAAACCATTACCTAAACGTCATACTATTGTCCTTTCTCATAATTTTGAAGATGATAGAGTAGAAGTGGTAGATGATTTAGTAGGCACTATTAAAGCTTTTAAAGAACGTGGTGAAGACCTCTTTATTTCTGGTGGTGCTTCTGTATATAAACAGGCACTTCCATATTGTGATCAAATTCTTTTATCACGTATTCCTGGAGACTATACAGGAGAAACATATTTCCCTGACTTTTCTGAATATAACTATCGTCTCGTAGAAGAAAAGCCCTTTGAGACATTTACACTAGAAATCTATCAAAAATGAAAAGACTTATATTAATTGTGCTTCGTTTCTTCTTTGAATTACCAGTACTGATCTTCCAGTTAAAACATATCAAGAAGCATATGGATACGATTCCTTTTGAAGAACGTATTGACTGGACAAGAAGACTTTTAAAGAAAGCAACTAAAAGAGCACGTGTTAATCTAACTATTACAGGTACAGAATATCTTCCTGAAACAGGTGGTTTTTTTGTAGCTCCAAACCATCAGGGATTATTTGATATCCTTGCATTATTTGACAGTATTGAACGTCCTTTCAAGATTGTCTTTAAAAAAGAACTATTAGATGTTATCTTTTTAAGAGATGTGGCTGAATTCATGGAATATCCTGCCATTGATCGTACAAACTTAAGAGCTTCTATGAAGCTTATGAGACAGGTTAAAAAGGAAATGTCTGAAGGTATCCCTTATGTGATCTTCCCAGAAGGAACACGTTCTAAAAAGGGAAATGAATTATTAGAATTCAAGGGTGGTTCATTTAAACCAGCTATGGATGCACAGGTGCCAATTATTCCATGTGTCATGCATAACTGTTTTAAAGTATTAGACAGTAATTCTATTAAGAGAGTTGATTGTGGTATTCATTATCTATCACCAATTCCTTATGAAGAATATAAGGATATGAACAGCGTAGAAGTAGCTAATCTTGTACAATCAAGAATACAGACTAAAATGGCTGAACTCGAAGAACGTGCTTAGGCATGTTCTTTTTTTCATGAAACTATAAATAGAAGGGATAATTTGGTATAATGGGTGAACAAGGAAGGAGAGGATCCTATGTTTGGACACTTACAGATTAAAAGTGCTTATAGCTTTCAGGAGAGTACAATACTTATTCAATCTCTTATAGATAACGCAAAATCAAAACATATCCAGGCTCTTGCCTTAACAGATGATAATAATATGTATGGGGCCTATGAATTCTATGAAGCATGTACCAAAGCTTCAATTAAACCAATACTAGGTGTGAATGCCTCTATTATGTTTAACGATGATTTAATACATTTATTACTTTATGCACGTGATGATGTTGGTTATAAAGATTTAGTACGTATTGTGAGTGATATTAACTTAAGTGAACATAAAGCCATCTCACTTAAAGCACTCTCTAACTATAGAGATCATCTCTATATTGTATCTCATGAATATGAAGATCTGCTTCTTCAGAAAGAAGAGGCAAAAGAAAAGAATAAAGATTTATTTGACCATGCGCAGACAGAACGTCCATTAATAACTTTTATGAAAATCATGAAGAGCCTCTTTGGCACCTCTTATCGTATTATGGTTGTGGAAGATGGAAATAGTGGTCATTCATTACGTAATCAAAGACTTATTAAGGATGCTCATTTTTTTGATATTCCATGTATCTGGGGAAATGATGTCCGTTACTTGCATTCTCATGATGCTTTCACATTAGATCTATTACAGGCTTCTAAAAAAGGTGAAGTTTTGAATAAGGATCATGAACCTCTTACGAGTGAACGTTATTTAAAATCAGAAAAAGAAATCAGAGAAATATTTAGTCGTTATCCAGATATTATTAAGAATACGGAAGAAATGATTGATAATTGTTATGGCAGTATCCAGAAGACAGAAAATGGTCTTCCTCACTACAAAACACCTACAGGTGATAGTGGGGCTTATCTAAGACATTTATGTATTAAAGGATTAAAACAGCGCTTTAAAAACCAGCCTATTACAGATGACTATAAAGATCGTTTACTCTATGAATTAAAAACTATTCATACAATGGGTTATGATGATTATTTCTTGATTGTATTTGATTATGTACAATATGCGAAAAAACATGGCATACTCGTAGGCCCGGGAAGAGGATCTGCCGCAGGCTCACTTGTTGCCTATTGTCTAGGTATCACAAATATTGATCCATTAAAATATGATCTACTCTTTGAACGTTTCTTAAACCCAGAAAGAGTATCCATGCCAGATATTGATGTAGACTTCCAGGATGATCGTCGTGATGAAGTCATTCAATATGTCTGTGATAAATATGGTTATGATCATGTAGCTCAGATTGTCGCATTCTCTACCTATGGACCACGTGTGGCAATAAAAGATATAGGAAAGGTGATGGGAATCCCTTTACCAAGACTAGAAATGATTGCGAAGATGGTGCCTACTGCTCCTAAACATCGTAAAACAATCAGTGAAGTCTATTCTACAAGTGCTTCATTCCAGGATATGATTCAAAAAGATCCAGTCCTTTCACGCCTTATTGGACCTATGAGTCTTGTAGAATACTTACCACGTAATATCACTAAGCATGCAGCTGGTGTTGTCTTATCCTATGAACCATTAAGAGATGTAGTCCCTTTAGTTGTTGGTCCTAGTGATATGATCATGAGTCAATACTCTAAGGATTATATTGAAAAAACAGGTCTTCTTAAGATGGACTTCTTAGGCTTAAAGAATCTGACTATGATTGACTATGTTATGAAGGATATCGAAAGAACATTAGGGAAAACATTCTCTATTAACGCTATACCTCTTAATGATGCACGTACGTATCATTTGATTTCTCGTGGAGATACAACAGGTGTATTCCAGCTAGAATCAAGTGGTATGCGTTCATTACTTCAAAAGATGAAACCTGAATGTTTTGATGATATCGTTGCAGCCATTGCCTTATATCGACCAGGTCCAATGGAAAACATACCTAGATATCTAGAAGTTAGAAAGAATAAAAACAATATCACTTACTTACTCAAAGAACTAGAACCAATCCTAAAGTCTACCTATGGTATTATGATCTATCAGGAACAGATCATGCAGATAGCTCAAGTCATTGCAGGATTCTCTTTAGGACGTGCAGATATATTAAGAAAAGCTGTATCTTATAAAGATGAAAGTATGATGGCAGGTATGAAGGAAGAATTCATTCAAGGTGCTATGAAAAAAGGCTTTAAAGAAGATGTTGTCACAAAACTTTATCAGATGATTGAGAAATTTGCGAACTATGGATTTAATAAAAGTCATTCTGTTGCTTATGGCTATGTCGCTTATCAATTAGCTTACTTAAAAGCCAATTATCCACTCTATTTCTTTGCGGCTATTTTATCCAATGAATCAGGTTCTACTTCTAGCAAGATGCATACTATTGAAGAATCTAAACGCTATGGTGTAAAGATTCTTCCACCTTCTATCAATTATTCTTATTCACGCTTTATGGTAGAAGAAGGCGGTATTCGTTATTCGTTAGTTTCTATAAAGAATGTAGGAGCTGCTGGGTATAAGATGATTCTTCAAGAAAGAGAAAAAGGTCTCTTTAAGGATATGTATGATTTCTTAGGCAGACTTCCTTCTTTATCATCTAAGATGTTAGAAAGTTTAATAGATGCAGGGGCTTTTGATGAATTTAATAAAAATAGAGCCTATTTACGTAAGAATATTTCACTCATGTTGGAGTATATACAATTAGGGGTGGATGAAAAACCAATCTTTGAAGAAGTCAGAGAAGATAAATTTAAACGTTTAGAAAGAGAAAAAGATGTATTAGGTTTTTATATATCGACTCATCCTATTGTCTATGTAAAACAGAAAATCAAACATCCTTTAGTAAATCTTGTAGACGTAGAAAACTATATGGATCGTACAATACCAGTTGTATGTTCTATTAGTTCAGTACGTGCTATTGTAGATAAGAAAGGAAGAGAAATGGCTTTTATTGAAGGTCAGGATGAAACAGGGCAGGTAGAATTTGTCTGTTTCTCTAACCAATATGAACGTTATAAGAATATATTTGAAAGAGGTAAGACTGTGGAAATGAATGTGCGTGTTCAATACCGTGATCGCTTATCTCTTATTATTAATCAAGTAAAGGAGTTATAAAATGGAAGAATTAATATTAATAGATGGGAACTCATTACTATTTAAAGCATTCTACGCTACTAGCTATACGGGTAACTATATGGTCAATCGTAATGGTATTCCCACTAATGGTGTCTATGGCTTTGCACGTATGGTGGAGAAGATCATCAGTACCAATCCTAAATATGTCATTGTCGCTTTTGACTATGGTAAGAAAACATTCCGTAATGAATTATTAGATACATATAAAGCTACCCGAAAAGAAACACCACAGGAACTTGTTCCTCAATTTGCGCTTGCAAGAGAATACTTAACTGCTCATAACATCACTTGGTATGAAGTAGAAGGCTATGAAGGGGATGATATCATCGGTACACTTGTAGACTTTGGTGAAAAGAATAACCTCAAAGTCTCTGTTTATACAGGAGATAAGGATGCCAATCAGTTGATTTCACCTCAAACGACAATCTATCGTACCGTTAAAGGTGTCACTGAACTTGATATTTATAATGAACAGACTTTACTTGATAAATATGGTTTAAAGCCAGATCAGTTTAGAGATTTCTTAGGACTCATGGGTGATAGTTCTGATAATATCCCAGGTATTAAAGGTGTAGGTGAAAAGACTGCCTTAAAACTATTACATCAATATGGCACTATTGAAGGATTACAGGAACATCAGGATGAAATCAAAGGTAAGATGGGTGAAAAAATCAGAGCAGGTATGGAAGATGCCTTGATGAGTAAAAAAGTAGCCACAATACTAAGGGATATACCAATAGATGTAGATTTAGAAAAAGCTACATATCAGGGTTATGACTATGAAACACTCAAGTCATTTTATGAAAAATATGATATGAATTCTTTGATTAAATCTATGACGACTGAAGCAGCACCTAAAAAAGAATTGAAACTAGAAATAGTAGATCATATGCCTGAAATCACAAAGGACAGTGTTGTTTATCCTTCTATCTATGATACAAACTATCATCGTTCTATTATTCTAGGATATGGTATTTATAATGATGAACAGGCTTATTTCATCTCTTATGAAAATGCATTGAAGGATGAATCATTCTTAGCTTACTTAAAGGATGAAAATAAGAAAAAGTATGGCTATGATATCAAGAGTGCTGTCATTGGTTCTAGATGGAATGGAATAGAAATCAATGGTTATACATTTGACTTATCACTTGCATCTTATGTATTAGAACCAGCTATTAAAGAAGAACTTAAATATGTTTGTACACATTTTGATTATGAAGGTGTGCAATATGATGAAGAAGTATTTGGAAAAGGTGCAAAGAAGCATATTCCAGAAGATGACATCTTAGCGAGTCATATTGTCTCTAAAGCCAAAGCTATTTATGAACTCAAAGATGTTGTCACAAAAGAATTAAAAGATAAAAATCAGTATGAACTATATGAAAACATTGAACTTCCTGTCACACGAATCTTGGGTGAAATGGAATTTGCAGGTACTGAAATAGACTTAGATGTATTAAAGGAAATGGATACAGCTTTTGATGAAACAATTGAAAAACTAGCCAACGATATCTATCGTATCTCAGGTACTACATTCAATATTTCTTCACCTAAACAATTAGGTCAGGTCTTATTTGAAGATCTAGGATTAAAGGGTGGCAAGAAAACAAAGACTGGTTATTCTACAAGTCAGGATGTCTTAGAAAAAATTATTGATGCCCATCCCGTTGTTCCATTAGTACTAGAATATAGAATGTTGACTAAACTCTCTTCTACATACTTAAAAGGACTACAGGAACAGGTATTCCCAGATCACAAGATTCATACAATCTATAAACAGACTCTCACTCATACAGGACGTCTCTCTTCTGTAGATCCAAATTTACAGAATATTCCAGTTAGAAGTGAAGAAGGAAAACTCATTAGAAAAGCCTTTGTATCACATAATGGCTATCTTGTCTCTTTTGACTATTCTCAGATTGAATTAAGAATTCTTGCACATATGGCTCATGTCACTAATTTGATTGATGCCTTTAATCAAGGCAAAGATATCCATAGACATACTGCAGCTTTAGTATTTGGCGTAAAGGATGAAGAAGTCACTCCACAAATGCGTTCACAGGCAAAAGCCGTTAACTTTGGTATTATTTATGGTATGAGTGAATTTAGAATTTCTAAAGATATTTGTTATTCTATTTCTGTAGCAATAGACTTTATTAATAAATATTTTGAAACATATCCAGAAGTAAAAACATATATGGATGAAGTTGTAGAAACATGTAAGAAACAAGGTTATGTCTCTACACTACTTAATAGAAAAAGATATATTCCTACAATCAATGATAAGAACTTCATGGTACGCCAGCAGGCACAGAGATATGCAATGAATACACCAATCCAGGGAACAGGTGCGGATATTCTAAAACTTGCGATGATTGAAGTAGATAAAGCACTTAAAGAAAAGAATCTTAAATCACAGATGATCTTACAGGTACACGATGAACTGATTTTTGATGTATTTGAAGATGAATTAGAAGAAGTCATGTCTTTAGTCAAAGAGAAGATGGAAAACTGCATTAAGATGGATGTCCCTCTTATTGTAGAAGGCAACTATGCCAAGAACTGGTGTGAATTAAAATAATGCCTGAATTACCAGAAGTAGAAACAGTACGAAGAACCTTAAAGAACTTCGTACTTCATAAAACAATAGACTCAATAGAAGTACGTTATCCACGTATTATTGATGGAGATGTAGAGACATTCGTCACTACACTCATTCATCAATCTATTTGTGATATAGACAGATATGGTAAATATTTGATCTTTATTTTAGATCATGATGCATTTATTTCTCATCTTAGAATGGAAGGGAAATACAATATAAAAATGAAAGATGAACCCTATGATAAACATGATCATATTATCTTTCATATGGCAGATGGCACTGATCTTCGTTATAACGATACAAGAAAGTTTGGTCGTATGCAGTTAGTAGACAAGAATCACTATCGTGAATATCCACCACTTAATCGTTTAGGTCAGGAACCAATGGAAGCTTCTTTTGATTACATCTATCCACGTATCCATCAAAGTCATCTGCCTATTAAACAATTATTACTAGACCAATCTATTTTTACAGGGATTGGGAATATCTATGCGAATGAAATATGTTTTAGAATGGGTATGGATCCTCGTACAAGAGGAGACAGACTTTCAAAGAAACGTATTTTAGAATTAATAGAAGTATCCAGTACTATTTTAAAGGAAGCCATTGCCCAGGGTGGCACAACTATCCATTCATTTGATGCCAATGGCATCCATGGCTTATTTCAGGTTACTTTATCTGTCCATGCACAAACAACATGTTCAAAATGCAAGGGACCTATTAAGAAAATCACAATTGCAGGAAGAGGAACATATTACTGTCCTCACTGTCAGAAAAGGAGATACTAAATATGTTGAATTGGGGTGTAATAGGATTAGGAAGAATTGCCCAGAGATTCTGTGAGAGTCTCTCTCATTTTGATGAAGCATGCTTTTATTCAGGCGCATCACATAATCCAGAAAAAAGACAACAATTTAAAGAACTCTATCATCCAGAAAAACTCTATGATGATTATATGAAGTTACTAGAAGATGAGAATGTAGACATTGTCTATATCGCATTACCACATGCTTCTCATTACAAGTATGCATTAGAAGCAATGAAACATCATAAAGCTGTTTTAGTAGAAAAACCAGCCACCTTAACAAGCGAAGAAATAAGAACACTCTGTGAATACTCAGAAAAGAATCATGTCTTCTTTATGGAAGCCATGAAATCTAGATTTATTCCAATGATCAATCAAGTACATAAAGAAATAGAAAAAGGTATTATTGGAGATATTGTCTCTATAGAAAACCATTTCCAATCCATTGTACCTTATGATGAACATTCTTATATTTATGATTCAAAACAAGGTGGTGCTTTATATGATACAGGCATTTATAATATTGCGACTGTCTTAGATTTTGTGAAGAGTCCTGTTGTTTCTATTTCTAATGATGTGAAAGTAGAACATGGTGTAGATGTTCATGATTCGATTACTCTAGAATTTGAAAATGGTGTCAAAGCCTTTATGGAAGCTTCACTTGATGGACCAGTAAGAAAAGATATGACTATTACAGGTACAAAAGGGACTATCATACTAGATCCATTCTATCGTCCTACAAAAGCAGTTATTTCATTTAATGGTGAATCTTTTACAGGAGAAATCCCTTATGATATTGATGATTTCCATACTGAAATAGAAGCCTGTCATGAAGCCATTGCGTATATTAAGGTAGAAAGTGATCGTATGAGTCATCAGGATAGTATTGATTGTATTGAACTTATGGAACGTATTGGAGAAACAATATGCAGGTCATAGGTCTCACTGGTGGTATTGCGAGTGGTAAAAGTACTGTCAGTTATTATCTGATCACTCATGGTTATGAAGTCATTGATGCAGATGATATCTCACGTCATGCCTTAGAACCAGGTACAGAGGCTTTTAAACAGGTCATTGAACATTTTCCTGTACTTACCGATGGAATCATTAATAGACAGAAACTTGCAGATATTATCTTTAATAACCAGGATGAAAAGAACTATCTAGAAGGCATCCTACATCCCTATATTAGAAATGTGATTGTACAAAAAATCAAACAATCTAAAAACAACATTGTCTTTATTGATGTACCGTTACTCTTTGAAGCAGGCTGGGATGATTTATGTGACTCTACAATAGTGGTCAGTTGTGACAAAGAAACACAGATTCAAAGAGTCTTATCCCGTGACCATTGTACACGTACGCAGGCATTAGACCGTATTAGAAACCAGATGTCTTTAGAAGATAAAGAACAACGTGCAGACTATATCATTAGAAACAATACAAACTATTATGATTTAGAAAAAGAAATACTAAAAGTATTAAAGAAGGTGGAATAAGATGTTATATGCGACAGATGTTTATTTAAGCGAACGTTCATTACCATTAAGTCTTAATGATTGTGATATTCTCACTTATTTGTATGCCCCATTACTTAAAACACAGGCTTATAGTCTTTATATGTATTTGAATGTAGAATCCATGCGTATGCGTCATTTCCATCAGCCTTGTGCGATTAGTCGCTTAACTATGGCATTAAATCTAGACTTGGAAGAACTTGACCAGGCAAGAAAGACATTAGAAGGCTTAAGTTTACTTAAATCCTACTATAAAGAATCAGAAGGGCAGGGAGTCTATATCTTTCACTTAATGACACCACTTTCTGTCAATGCCTTCTTTAGAAATCAGATTCTTGCAGGATTATTACAGAAAACGATAGGAATAGAAGAATATACCAAAACAAAGAATTACTTCCGTTCAGGACTAGAAAAGCTCACTGAATATGAGGAAGTCACATCACGCTTTGAAGATGTCTTTACGATTGATTTATCACAAAACAAACCATTGAAACATGAATCAGGATATCAAGAAGAAGAAAGTGAACGTCCAATTATTAATTATGATCTCACGCTCTTCTATGAAACATTGAAGGATTATCAGGTTCCTATGAAAATAGTGAATCGTAATGAAGATACAATTAAGCAGATTGCGACTCTTTATGCGATTGATCAATTATCTCTCGCTTTAATGGTTAAGGATGCGATTGTGGAAGGTAAGTTTAATCGTAAAGCTTTAGTAGAACAGGCTAAACGTTACTATAGTGCTGATTCAGCAAGTTCACTTAAAGAGGTCTATCACACTCAGCCCATCCAGCATGCTTCACCACAAACTGATGATGATAACTTAAACAAGCACTTTAGATATCTAGAGACAATCTCACCTTATCAGCTATTAAAGAATAAGCAGGGAGGAAAAGAACCAGCTCTTCATGATCTCAATATTGCGGAATCATTGATGGCTATGGGACTTACTCCTGCAGTCACTAATATGTTGATAGAATATGTTTTAGGTAGAAGTAATGGACGACTAGACAAGAACTATTGTGAAACAATTGGTGCTTCATGGGTGAGAAAAGGGTTAAAGACAGCCCGTGATGCGTACAACGAGGTTCAAAACAATAAACCTCGTCAAGCAGTAAAGAAAACGACAAAGAAACCCGAAAAGAAACAACAGAAAGTGACAGAACAAGATAAAGAAGAATTAAGAAGACTAATGGAAAGTCTAGGAGGTGATCTATGATGATAAAAGCAGGACAGATTCTTTCTTTTGATAAAGAATTAGAAAATACAAGAAACCAAAGTTTGCAGGAATTAGTCAAAAGACAGGATATTAGGGAATTTGTAGAAAAGAATCATTTAACTAAAAAAGTTCTAGAAGATGCCTGGGTAGATTTACTTGCCTATGTAGATGATCATGAACCTTGTTTACATTGTCATGGAATCAATGAATGCCCTAAGATGAATAAAGGTCAGCAGATCACTTTGAGCTATGAAACTTACGTCCATCGTGATGTCAAAAGCTGTCAATATGGTCTTGAAAAGCATGAAAATGATCAGCTTCTTTCTCGCTTTCATTACAATAACATGTCTACTAGACTTGCATTGACAAGCCTCAAGAGTTTGTCCAATGAAGCAATGAACAAAAATGAGGCAAGTACGATGAATTTAACTAAACAATTGATTGAATATGTCAATAAACCACAAACAAAAGGCTTCTTAGTATGTGGTGGATCAAATCGTACAAGAATCATGGCAGGTATGATGAATGAATTAGCTAGACGTGGCTATGAAGTAGGCTTATGTCATGTACCTACACTTATGGCAGATGTCAAAGCAAGTTTTAATTCAAATGAAGATACATCTTTAGTGGATCTAGTAAAAAACATTCCTTATTTACTTTTAGATAGTGTAGGTGAAGAAAATGTTACTAACTGGTCTAGAGATGAAGTTCTAGCGATGATTTTAGACTATCGTATCTTAAATGAATTGCCTACTTTCATGACTTCTGCATATGGTTTTGAAGACTTGGAAACGATTTACATGAATAAATATAATGATAAACGTGAACAGCTTCGTGCAAAGAATATTGTTTCTAAAATGAAAGCGCTATGTTGTGAAATAATTATTGACTAAAAAAATTGATTGGAATAGAATTGGTGATGGTAAGGAACGAACAATTATGCTAGAATGTTTATTAAATAGAATGCATAAGTTGAGAGGAGAAAAAAATGGTTAAGTGTATTGGTGTTTTAACTTCTGGGGGAGATGCTCCTGGAATGAACGCTGCAATTCGTGCAGTAGCTAGAACTTGTCTTAACAAGGGTATCGAAGTTTATGGCGTTAGACTTGGCTATAAAGGTCTTCATGAAGGTAAGTTCATGAAATTCGATCGTCATAGTACTCGTAATATCATCAATAATGGTGGTACTATTTTAAAATCTGCTCGTTTCCCTGAATTCAAAGATCCTGAAATCAGAAAAGAAGCAATCGAACAGATGAAAAAAGTAGGTATGGAAGCATTAGTAGTCATCGGTGGTGACGGTTCATACCATGGTGCTTTAAAACTTACAGAAATGGGAGTAAATTGTATTGGTCTTCCAGGAACAATTGACAATGATATTCCTGATACTGATTTCACAATTGGATTTGATACTGCATTAAATACAATTGTTGAAGCATTAGACAGATTAAGAGATACTTCTTCTTCACATCAGAGATGTACTATCCTTGAAGTTATGGGTAGAAGATGTGGTGACCTTGCAATTAATGCAGGTATCGCAGCTGGTGCTGAACTAGTAGTCACTTCTGATACTGGTTATGATGAAGATAAGATTATCGAAAGATTAAAACAGTCAAAGGCATCTGATAAGGACCATGCAATCGTGGTTATTACTGAACATATCACTGATGTCAATGAACTTGCAAAGAAAGTCGAAGCTGCAACAGGTTTCGAAACTCGTGCAAATGTCTTAGGTCATTTACAGCGTGGTGGTAGACCAACTGCAAGAGACCGTGTCTTAGCAAGCCGTATGGGTGTTAAGGCTGTAGAACTTCTTGAAGAAGGTAAAGGTGGACTTTGCGTAGGTGAAGTACATGGCCAGATTACTGCTTTCCCTATCACAGAAGTATTAAGTCATAAGCATGTAGCTGATGCTGGTATTTACGAAGACGCTCAGAAATTACGTTAATTTCTCAGTGTGTTTGTTAAATATATATAACGGAGTGTAAATTTATTTGGTTGATTAAGGAGTCTAAAATGGTTAAAGAAAAAATGAAAAAAACAAAAATTGTTTGTACTATTGGTCCTGCTTCACAGGATAAAGAAATGTTAAAGAAGCTTATTAAAGCTGGTATGAACGTAATGCGTTGTAACTTCTCTCATGGTGACTATGAAGAACATGCTATGAAGATGGATACTTTAAGAGAAGTAAACAAGGAATTAGGTACTGATGTAGCTATCATGCTTGATACTAAAGGTCCTGAAATCCGTACTGGTGCTTTCGAAGGTGGATTCACTGAATTCAAGAAAGGTCAGGTTTCAGTAATCACTCCAGAAGAAATTGTTGGTTCTTCAGATCGTTTCACAATTTCTTATAAGGAATTATACAAAGATGTTAAGCCTGGTGCTTATATCTTAGTTAACGATGGTCAGGTTGCATTATTAGTTGACCACGTTGAAGGTAAGGATATCTATTGTGTAGCTGCTAACGATGGTAGAGTTAAGAACACTCGTGGTATCAACGTTCCTGGTACTAAGTTACAGTTTGATTTCTTATCAGAAAAAGATAAGAACGACTTAATCTTCGGTTGCAAACAGGATGTAAACTTCATCGCTGCTTCATTCGTAAGAAGAAAACAGGATGTATTAGATATTAAGAAATTAATTGCTGAAAACGGTAAGCCAGATATCAAAGTATTACCAAAGATCGAATGTGTTGAAGGTGTTGAAAACATCGATGAAATCATAGAAGTAGCTGATGGTATCATGGTTGCTCGTGGTGACTTAGGTGTAGAAGTACCTGCTGAAGATGTACCTCTAATCCAGAAGTCAATCATCAAGAAATGTAATGCTGCTGGTAAGATCGTTATTACTGCAACTCAGATGCTTGAATCTATGCAGGAAAACCCAAGACCAACAAGAGCTGAAGTATCTGACGTAGCTAACGCTATCTATGATGGTACTGATGCTATCATGTTATCTGGTGAATCTGCTCAGGGTAAATATCCTGAAGAAGCAGTATTAACTATGAACAAGATTGCTCATAAGATCGAAGGAAACTTAGATTATGCTTCAATCTTAAGAAGAGCTATCAGAACTGCTGATAACACAAACCCTTCAGAAGCTATCTGTATGTCAGTTGCTGAAATTGCTGCAAACTTCAACGTTTCAGCTATCATCGCATTCACTGAAACAGGTGCTACTGCAAAACGTATGTCACGTTATAGACCACATTGTCCAATCATCGCTCCAACTCCATCTGATGATACAGTTAAGAAATTAGCTCTTAACTGGGGTGTTAAGCCTGTGCTTTGCAAATCTATGAAATCAAGAGAAGGTTTAATGGATCTTGCAATGGTTATCGCTAAGGAAAACGGAATTTCAGCTGGTGAACAGGTAATCGTAACTGGTGGTACTCCAGGTGTTTCTGGTTTAACAAGTTACTTAGAAATCGTTACAATCAAATAATTTTTGATAATTAGGAATAGGGTGACCTATTCCTTTTTTATTTATTGACAATTAACTGAAGTGGTGTACAATAAAGGCACAAGCTATGAAACAGGATATGTCTTTAAGATAAAAGCTTACTAGAGAGGAAGAAATGGTGGAAACTTCCAAGATATTTACTTAAAGGTACTCCCTGTGATGCTGAACTCGAAAGAGATTCCGTAACTCGCGTTAAGAGATGAGAGGTTATGCATTGCATAACGAATAAAGGTGGTAACACGAGACTTCGTCCTTTGATGAGGTCTCTTTTTATTTATAGGAGGAGAATATGAGCGATTTTTTAAATGACAAAGATTTAAATACTTTAAATCATTCATGTGCACACGTATTAGCACAGGCAGTTAAACATCTTTACCCACAAGCTAAATTCTGGGTAGGTCCAGTAGTAGAAGAAGGATTCTATTATGATATCGATTTAGGTGATCAGACTATTTCTGATGATGACTTACCTAAGATTGAAAAAGAAATGAAGAAAATCTGTAAAGATGGTAAGAGAATCGTGAGACATGAAGTCTCTAAAGAAGAAGCTTTAGAAGAATTCAAGGATGATGAATATAAGCTAGACTTAATCAATGGTTTAGAAGATGGTACAATCACTACTTATTCACAGGGTGATTTCACTGACTTATGTCGTGGTCCACATGTAGAAACAGTAAAATTATGTAAGAACTTCAAGTTAATCAAACATTCTGGTGCTTATTGGAAAGGTGATAAGAACAACAAAGTTCTTCAGAGAATCTATGGTGTATGTTTCCCAACTAAAGAAGAATTAGAAGCACATCTTCAGTTATTAGAAGAAGCAAAAGAAAGAGACCACAGAAAACTTGGTAAAGAATTAGGTATCTTCATGTTTGCAGATATCGTAGGTAAAGGTTTACCAATGTGGTTACCAAATGGTTTCACTGTAAGACGTTTATTATCTGATTACATCATGAACAAAGAATTAGAATTAGGTTATGAACATGTTATGACACCATCTCTTGGTAACGTTAAGTTATACAAGAAATCAGGACATTGGGCTCATTATAAAGATGATATGTTCCCAGCTATGGAATTAGATGATGAAGCATATGTATTAAGACCTATGAACTGTCCACACCATATGGTTATGTATAAATCTACATTACATTCATATCGTGATCTTCCAGTTAGAATTGCGGAAATTGCGAACGATTTCCGTTTTGAAGCAAGTGGTGCTTTAACTGGTATTGAACGTGCAAGAGCATTTACACAGAACGATTCACATATCTTCTGTCGTCCAGACCAGATTGCTCAGGAATTCAAGAATGTAGCACATTTAATTCTTGATGTATATAAGGACTTTGGTTTCAAAGATTACTCATTCCGTTTATCATTAAGAGATAAGAACAACAAAGAAAAGTATTTCGGTAATGATGAATTATGGGAAAAGAGTGAAAATGAATTACGTGAAGTATTAAAAGAAATGAATGTAGAATTCTATGAAGCAGAAGGCGAAGCAGCATTCTATGGTCCTAAACTTGACGTACAGGTAAAGAGTGCATTAGGACATGATGTTACTTTATCTACTATCCAGTTAGACTACCAGTTACCAGAAAGATTCGAATTAACTTATGTTGATGAAAATGGTGATAAGGTAAGACCAGTAGTTATTCATAGAGCAATCTTAGGTTCATTAGACCGTTTCGTTGCCTTCTTACTAGAAGAAACAAAAGGTAACCTTCCTCTATGGTTAGCACCTACTCAGGTTCAGGTTATTCCAGTTAAACTTGAATACCATGATGAATACGCAAAAGAAGTTGTGGCTAAGTTAAGAAAAGCACACTTCAGAGTAAATAACGATAACAGAGATGAAAAGTTAGGTTATCGTATCAGAGAAGCACAGTTAAAGAAGATCCCTTATCAGTTAGTACTTGGTGATAACGAAAGAGATAATGGTACTGTGACTTATCGTAAACATGGTGAAAAGAAACAGACTACAGTGACTTTTGAAGAATTCGTAGAATTATTAAATACAGAAGTAGAAAACAAAACTTTAAGCCACTAATACATTTGACTCCCTTAATGGGAGTCTTTTTTTGTCAAAAGACAAAAATCAGTATGTTTTGTTTGCTTTTAAAGTGTTTTACCCTCTATAATAGATTAAATGATAAAGGGGTGTTTTCGATGAAACGTAGAATAGAAGAAGTAAAGAAAATTGTCATTAAGGTAGGCTCAAGCTCACTTTGTGACAAAGATGGAAAAATCAATAAAGAAAAAATATTGATGTTAACATGGCAGATTGCCAAACTTAAAAGAGAAGGTTATATCGTTGTTCTAGTCTCTTCAGGAGCCATTGCAGCGGGTATGGGCGCATTAGGACTAGACAGTAAACCGAAAACACTACCGGAAAAACAGGCATTAGCTGCGATTGGGCAGGCAAGACTAATGGAAATCTATGAAGAAATATTCCAGGTCTTTAATATGAAATGTTCTCAGATCTTATTAAACCATGATGACTTTGATGATCGTCATCGTTTAATGAACTTAAACCATACAATTAATGCACTACTCAATTATGATGTTGTTCCTATTATTAATGAAAATGATGCTTTGGCAGTAGATGAAATCAAGGTAGGAGACAATGATACATTGGCTTCACTTATTGTTCCTTTAGTAGAAGCACAACTATTAATTCTCGTGAGTGATATTGATGGTCTTTATACAGGTAATCCTCATACTGATCCTGATGCTGTGCTTATCCACTATGTAGATAAGATTGATGATACTATTTTAAGCTATGCTGGAGATGCAGTCAGTGGTCTAGGTACAGGTGGTATGGCGACTAAACTAAAAGCGGCTCAAATGGTCAATGCATTGGGTAGTCATATGTGTATTGTGAATGGACAGAAAGAAAACAGTATATTAAAAGCTTTAGATAATGAAGGAACTTGGTTCAATGGGGCTTCTGGCACAAATATGAATGCTAGAAGACATTGGATTGCCTATCGTACTAAACCAAGAGGAACAATTATAGTTGATGCAGGATGTAGAAAAGCGATTGTTGACAAGCATGTCAGTCTTTTACCTACAGGTATTAAAGATGTAGAAGGAAGATTCTTAGAAGGACAGGTTGTTGATATCAAGGATGAAGAGTTAAATACAATTGCGAAGGGTGTTGTCAATTATGCAAGTGATGAAATCAGACTTATTAAAGGACACCAGTCTTCTGAAATAGACGAAATATTACATCGTCATGACTATGATGAAGTAGTACATGCGAATAACATGGTTGTATTGGAGGAAAGATAATGAATACATTATTAGAAACACAATTAAAGCGTGCTAAAGTTGCTGCACGTCTTTTAAAGAATATGCCAACTTGCACAAAGAATCAGGCATTAGAGAAAATCGCCGACGCATTAATTGCACATAGTGATGAAATATTAGAAGCTAATAAAAAAGATATGGCACATGCTAAGGAAGTCAATATGACTAAGGCTATGCAGGATAGACTCTTATTTACTCATGAACGTATTGTAGGAGTGAGTGATGGAGTCAAGAAGGTAGCTACATTACCTGATCCTATTGGTGAAGTGATGGAATCCTGGACAAGACCAAATGGTCTAGAAATTTCTAAAGTGAGAGTGCCTATTGGTGTCTTTGGAATTATTTATGAAGCCCGTCCTAATGTCACTGTAGATATTGCTTCTCTTTGCTTAAAATCAGGCAATGCCTGTGTTTTAAGAGGTGGTAAAGAAGCCATTCATACAAATAAGAAATTAGTAGAAATCATGAAGGATGCCACTAAAGACATCTTACCAGAAGGTGCGATTGAACTGATCACAGAATTAGATCACGCCATTGTAGGAGAACTCATCCATGCCAATGAATATGTAGATGTTATTGTACCTAGAGGTGGTGCTGGACTCATTCAGTTTGTTGTTAAGAATGCAACAGTACCTGTTATTGAAACAGGCGCTGGTATTTGCCATCTTTATGTTGATAAGGATGCAGACCTTAATAAAGCATTAACTATTGCAGTCAATGCGAAGATTCAAAGACCTTCAGTATGTAATGCGATAGAAACAATACTTGTACATAAGGATGTGGCAGACAAGTTCTTACCTGAACTTAAAAAAGCCTTTGAAAAAGTAGAAATCAAAGGGGATGATGCAACATGTCAGATCATTCACTGTGAACATGTCACAGATGACAGTTATGCAACAGAATATGATGATTATATTGTGAATATTAGAGTTGTTGACTCAGTCGAAGAAGCAATCAATCATATTTATACATATTCTACAAAACATTCAGAATCCATTATTACTGAAAATAATGAAACAGCTGCATTATTTATGAATAGCTTAGATAGTGCCTGTGTGTATCATAATGCTTCTACAAGATTCTCAGATGGTGGAGAATTTGGTTTTGGGGCAGAACTTGGAATCAGTACACAGAAACTTCATGCCAGAGGTCCACTGGGTTTAAAAGAAATGTGTTCTTACCAATACAAAATTGAAGGAAATGGCCAGATTAGAGAGTAGTAAAAAATACTACTCTTTTTTTATTGACAATAGTTAGCACCCTAACTATAATATTTAGCATACTAACTAATAGTAAGGAGGTGTACAACGGACATGCAAGAGAATGTCAAAGTGATGATAGATAAGGTCGCAGTACTTAGAAAAGTAGTAGGAAAGTATATGATGCGTAACTTTAAGAATATGCCTTTAACAGGTGATCAATCACGCTTGTTATTTGTGATTAAAGAACATGGTCATTCTCAAAAAGAAGTGGCACAATATCTTCATATCTCTGATGCAACACTTTCAGTAAGAATCAAGCGTCTAGAAGAAGCAGGCTATATTATTCGTGAACAGAATCCTCAAGATAAACGTCATTCTACAGTGCGTTTAAGTAAATTGGGTGAAGAGTATTTAGAAATCTGTAAGGATAAGATGAGACATATGGAAGAAGTATGCAGCAGAGGACTCACAAAAGAAGATCATGATGCCGTATTACATATGATTGATATGATTATTAAGAATATGGAAGATGAATTAAAGGAGGAAGACGATGCTTAAACTTAAGAAATATTTTAAGAAATATTGGTTATTGTTTGTATTAGCCATCGTTTGTATATTTGGACAGGCCTATACTGAATTAACACTTCCTGATTATATGTCTGATATCGTATCTAGCGGTATTCAGGCAGGAGGTTTCGATTCAGCTATATCTCCTGTATTAAGTGAAGAAACTTATAATCATTTATTATTATTTGTCTCTTCAAAAGATCAAAAAGTATTAGAAAATGCGTATAAGAAAACTCCTGCAAAGGATGTGGACAAGTCTTATTATAAGACATTCAAAAAAGCAAAGAATCAGACTTTATATATCTTAAAGAAAGATGTAGATGAAGAAAAACTCAATAAAGTATTAACTAAGCCTATGTTGATTGTTTATTCTATGAATAAAATGAAACCTGGTACAAAGCAGTATAAGTTATTTGAGACAAAGATTGATTCAGCTATTAATTCTGCTAAGGAAGGCTATCAAAAAGGCTTAGATGGCTATAATAAAGGTTTAGAACAGTATAATGCTGGCATGGCTAAATACAATCAGGGTGTGAAGCAGTATGAACAGATGCAGACTGCAATTAAGCAATATGATAGTGCACTAAATACATTAAACACTCAGTTTGGTTCATATGAAAAAGCCAAAGAAATGCAGAACACTTTAACAGCACAATATAATGCATTACCTGAAGGTGACGCAAAAACAAAGTTTCAGGCTCAATTAGCTGGTATTTCTCAGGCAGTTGCTGGTTATGAAAAACTCAATGCTTCAGCAGGTCAGATGGCACAAATGAAGAGCCAGTCTTCAACAATCAAGAAACAGCTTGATCAGGCTAAAGAAAAAGTCGCTTCTGCAAAACCTCAATTAGATGAATCTAAGAAGAAACTAGATGATGTAAAAGCACAGATTGATGCTATGGAAACACATTTAAACAATGGAGATATTTATTATTTCATCGGCTCAATGGGTGAAGATGAACGTAATAAGATGTTTGAAAGCGTCGATAAGCAGATGAAGACTATGGGTGAATCTACAATGAAGATTGCAGCTGGTGAATGTGTTAAAGCTGATTATAAGATACTTGGTTCTGATATCAATAAAGTAC
>NZ_DAWDDM010000002.1:5742-31349 GCF_052354645.1 Catenibacterium sp. | reverse complement strand
TCATCGAAGTCTATATCGAGATCCTTCATATATTTCAAGTACTTCTTGGCCTGATTGTTTTCATCAATCATAACCTGTAATTCATTTTTAACACGTGAGATTTTGTTTGCTTCATCAAGACATTCGCAGAAGTAATCATCTGCTTCTACAATATTGATGATCTGAGGCTTTTCTGATGTATTGATATGAATACCATACTTTTCAGCTGCTTCATCCATACGTCCTAATAAATCAGCATAAGGATTATCCTTATTCATGACCTTAAGACCTCTAACTGAATCCACAAACTTTGATGCTGGCTCTGGATGAAATTTTTCTGAATCAACAAGCTTAGATAATACTTCATCACTCATTGTTTCAGGGAATTCTATCTCAACGAGCTGCAATTTTGAGATAGCCATAGTATCCTCCCTTCTATTGTTTCTTATCGAGCGCTTTCTTAATGAAGTTCAATACAATGCCTAATACAAGTACAACAACTAATGGTAAATAAGAGACATGCCAAGTTGTATCTACAGCAATTGCAACATAAGCAGCTACTGCAAGTCCCATGACGATGCCAACGACACCCTTGATAGAGAATACCTTATTAATCATTGATTGTTCGTTATAGATAGCTTTTACTTTACCAATGCAGAACTGTCCTACAATAAGTAAGAGAATCGCATTAATGAAGCGCTGATAACTAAATGCATCTGCAACAGGGATTACTGATGGATAAAGATGAATACTATAGAAAGCATCACCATAAATTAAACCTCCCACAAAAGATGCAATACCAAGAACAGTAATCATCTTTCCTGAAGTTTTCTTTCTCATAAGTAATCCAAGTAATACAAGCACAACACCTAAACCAATATCACCTAGCATTAATGCAAATACTAAGATAAATAGTACTGCAGTGGCTAAAGTAGTATCCACATGATCACTCTGTTTAACTTTAGAGATTGCTTCAAATGGTTTAGCCCATGGATAGTTATTAGTAAGTGTTGGTGCAATAATCTGCTGATCACCATAAATATTTGCAGGCAAGTCCTGATATTCTACGTTGTACTTTTCAAAAGCCTTCTTAATATCTTTAGCGACTCTTACAGGTACAAATCCATAGATAGCATATTTAGATTGATAATCAACAACAAATACTTTGAATTCTTCAATTCTAGCAGCAAAAGTAAGATCAGCAAACATCTTTAATAATTCTTCTTCATGTGCATCTCTAATACCTTCTAAACGGCTGTCTGCTTTACGAATAGAAGCATTCATACTTTCAATTTCTTCTAGTAATTCCTTCTTTGCGTCTTCCATTCTACCATGGACGAAATCAGGAATTTCAATTTCTTCAAAGCCAACTGACTGGAAGATGTTATCTACCTTTAAGATAGCTGCCTTAGTTGTCATATAGAGACAATAAACACTTTTAGCATCTTCACCAAGATCTAAGAACATAATTGACTGTCCTCTATAATAGTCAAGTTTGTCTTTGTTTCTTCTAGGAATACGGCCAAATCTTGCTTCCATATATTCGCATTCTTTAACCTCATCCATATTTAATTCTGTATTAGAAAGACCTTCTAGGATTTCATAAGCAGCCTGGTTCTGTCCACGTTCAGTCACAAATTCTTCTTTAATATCAAGATATTTCTTTGCTTCTTTTGTCACATCATCGAGTGCCTTACGATAATCTTCTTTTGCGAAATGAATAGATCCTTCTTTTACACTTGATGTATCAAGCTTTACATGTTCAGCAAGCTCTTTTAATTCATCAAGCATGTTCTTATAATCCTCATCAGGTGTCATTGTAAATACATCTTTTACGTTATTTACAATCTTTGTTGCTGGCTGAGGATAAAAATACTTTGTTTCTTTTAACTGACATAAAACCTCTTTTAAGTATTTCTTATCAAAGGTCATGTCCAGCAATTCCATTTCTTCTATTGCCATGTTATTCCCCCTAGTAGATAAGCAGCTGGGCTATTTTTTCAGCCTCTTCACCATATCTTAAACCTTCAATGATATGTTTTAGATTTTCAACTTCGTTTTCGAATACAATCAGATATGTCATGTAAACCATGGCAGCATCTGTAGTAAATCTCATATATCTCTTTGCAAGATTATATTTGATCTTATCTGTGTAGTATTCGATATAAACAAATTCCTGATCATCCACATATAACTTGTAAGGTGATGAAGCAAGCTTCTTTAAGAACTCCTCTGCATCTTTTGTTTCAATCAATTCATTCATTACTGATTGTGGAATACGTGAGTAATCCAAGATCAACTGTTTCTTGATTTGTTCAGGCTTAGAATTAAAGAATCGTTTAAATCTATAGATCTTCGTAATATTTTCTAACTCAATCTGAGTATAGATCATAGTAAGTAGATCCTTCTGTTTTTTACCTTTAAATGTAGATTTCACTGTTTCAACGAATAACTTATAGTAAGCACGCTTGAAATCAAGTTCCATCATGTTTGTATCGATCTTCTCATCATCTACAGGCATATATTTCTGTAATATATGGTAATAACGTGTTTTTTCCATATATCTTAATAATGATGGGTAATCTTCAATACTTAATAAGCCATAAAGATCAAACGTTGAATAACGAGGTAGGTATGAAGGTATATCTAATTCAGAATTCAATGTCTCATCACTATTGAATAAACGTACTTTACTCAATAGCACAGCTATTTCACGTCTAATAATACCTAACTGATAAAACTTCTGGTCACCCTTAGGTGCATAATGAATCAATCTAATAGCACGTAAGAATTCTTCTTCATCAAGAAGTGATTCTAACTGTCCTCTATGAATACTTGTTTCTTTCAAGCCTTCAAGAATAGGACCATAAGCTGTTTCACTCTTTAAGTAACTGACAACATCGTTGACAGTTCTTTTCTTTAGAAGTTCATCATAGCTTTCAGGAGTGAGATGTTTACCATACATAGATCTTGCTTTAGCAAGAACTGCATTAGATGAAAAACTCATAATCTCACCTCTAAACTTCTTTACATCTGTCTACGATAGATGCAACCCACTCCTCCTTGTGGGCTTCATAAAGGCTGGTGATCTTCTCAACAGAAGAATTATAATCCTCTTCATTCTTCTTCTTTGTTGCGTCAATTCTTTCCTGTAACTCTTTCTTCTTTGCATCAAGTGTAACCTGATACTCTTTAACGAAAGAATCGTAGATTTCCTTCTTCTTACTGTTCATATCTGCAGTTGTATCCTGTCTCTTCTTTTTGGCATCTTTTACAGCCTGAGCACATCTGTGGTCTACAGCTATGATATCAAGAATCATTTTATCCAATCCACATACCTCCTTCTCTTTGATTCTATAGGATAATACTCCTAAAAATTTTAAAATTCAACCAAAAACACTTCATCGTGATAAAAAAGCATCATCTATATCAAACAGACATATTCAGATATATCAAATGTATATGTATCTTGGTTGATGAATCCATTATACTCTTAATTTTGTAAAGCGTTAACATAATTTTTGTGAAATAACGAACATAATGAATATCTTTTTTAGGAAATAGGCAATATGACCATAAGTCATTTATTTCATACCTATTTTCTGCATTAGTTATACACCTATCGTATGAATGCAACAATAAACAAATATCCATCTTTGTTTAATGTAAGCGTTTCACTTCATTTTGGTATGGCTTTTTTTGTTTATTTTCCTTATTCTTATATATATAGGAGAGAGAAAAATGAAAATTTTGGCGAGTGATTTTGATAATACATTATTTTTTAGTGATGGTGTACACAAGGAAGATGTAGAAGCGATTCGTACATTCCAGAAACAGGGAAATCTATTTGGATTATGTACAGGAAGACAGTTAGAAGGTATTAAATACCCTTTTGGTGGAAATAGAGAGCATCCATTAACTGATATAGACTTTGATTTCTATATTACTTTAAGTGGTGGTGTGATCTTTAATAAGAAAGAAGAAGTTATTTTTGAAAAAGATATTCCTATGAATATAGTAAGAGAAATCTCAGAAGCGATTCCTGTACATATGTCTATTGTATATAAGGATGAGATTTATATGTATCGCCCAGAAGATGAAAGCTGGGGAACTACTATTGATTCTTTGGATGAACTTACATTTAATGATTCAGATGCATTCTCATTTCATTTTCCTGAAGGGGATCTTGAGGATGCGAAAAACGCTATGGATTATATTAATGAACATTATAGTAATACATGTGCGGCATTCCAGAACAAGAATCATGTAGATGTATGTGGTGTAGGATGTTCTAAGGGAACAGGAATTAATCATGTTGTCGATTACTTTAACATTAATGAGAATGATGTCTATGGCATAGGAGATTCATGGAATGATCTTCCTTTATTAGATAGTGTTAAGCATGGTTATACATTTACTTATGCCCCAAATGAACTTAAAGATAAAGCTGAAAAGGTTGTAGGAAGCTTAAGTGAAGCCATTCAGGATATCTTAAAAGAGGATTAATTCCTCTTTTTTTGTTTAATTTCTAAATATTCTAATATTTATCGCATATTATACAAATTTTAACTTATATATAATTGACAGCATTATATGAATATGGTAAATTTTATACAATTCTAATACTATCGGGGAGGAATTTTAAATGATTATTGGTGTTATTGGTCTAGGAACTGTTGGTTTCGGAACTGTAGATATTCTTACAAAAGAAAAAGAAAGATTAGAAAAAACAATTGGGGAAGAAGTAGTCGTTAAGTACGGTTGTGCACTTGAGGATGTAAACCTTCCTGATGGTATTATTTATACACAGGATTATCATGAAGTGATCAATGATGAAGATGTGGATGTTGTAGTAGAACTTATTGGTGGTACTACTATCGCAAAGAAAATCATCTTAGATGCATTAAATAAGAAGAAGCATGTAGTAACTGCAAATAAAGCTCTTATTGCCCATGATGCGAAAGAACTCTTTACTGTTGCTAGAGAAAATGGTGTCAACCTTTATTATGAAGCAAGTGTTGGTGGAGGTATTCCAGTTGTTGTGCCTGCTAAAGAAGATCTAGTCGCAAACAATATTAATAAGATTGAAGGTATCTTAAATGGTACAACTAACTTCATTCTCACTTTAATGGAAAGAGATAATCTTGATTTTGAGGAAGCATTAAAGATTGCTCAGAATCTTGGTTATGTAGAAGCCAATGCTGCACTAGATTTAGATGGTTATGATGCAGCACATAAAATCTATATTCTTACTATGAATGCTTTTGGTACATTCTTTGATTTTGATAAGATCAAATGTACTGGTATTCGTAATGTCACTAAGAAAGATATGGATTATGCAAAGAAGCTTGGTTATAGAATTAAGTTAATTGCGATGAGTAAAAAACTAGAAAATGGTTTAGGTATTGATGTATCTCCTACTCTTGTTCCAATGAGTGAAATTGTAGGTAATGTCATGGATGCTTATAATGTAGTAGAAATTACATGTGATTATCTAGAAAACGTATTATTCTATGGTAAGGGTGCAGGACGTTATGTCACTGCAAGTGCTGTAGTGGCTGATATTATTAAGACAGCTAAGAAAGATGTATGGACACATGATTATGATTATACTGAAAACGTCTATCCTATTACATCTTCTAAGTATTATGTAAGAAGTGAACAGCCATTCAATTTAAATTATGATGAATACTATTCATTTGGTGAAGATCATATTTATATTACTGATAAAGTAGAACTTAAAGATTTAGAAGACGCTTTAAAGGATACTTCAGCAACATATTTCAAAGTAAGAAGCTAAAAGGTGGGATTTAACCCACCTTTTTTAGTATGTTGATATTCTCTTTTGTATATAGATAGAATGATAGGAGAATAAGAAATGTAGAGATAATTGTAAGAACAATAGAAAAAGTATAGGAAATATTATAGAAGACAATATGCACAATAATCATAAAATCTAACATGCATGTAGCAACTTTACCATGCCACACTGCCCCATGTACTTCTCCTGTTTTCCTAATAACAACCATGCCAATACAACTCATGAACAGTTCTTTAATTAGAATACATATAAAAGGAATAACAAGCCATCTAAAGCGTGTCATAAGACATAGGAGTACTACTGCTTGGGTTGCTTTATCCGCCACAGGATCAAGTATTTTACCTAGATCACTCATCATATTAAATGTCCGGGCTATATACCCATCTAACAAATCAGTCAGACCTGATATAACTAATAATATTCCTGTTAAGACATAATCTTTTTGGTTTATATAGGTATATACAATTACCGGCAACAGCAACAATCTAAACATAGATAATATATTAGGTATTGTGAATATATTCTTATTTCTCATTCTATCACTTCCTTATTATTAATACTAAAGTGTATAGCGTGAATTATCAACATAAAAGAGGCAGTTGCCTGCCTCTTTGTATGTTATTTAAGTGTTACATATTTGAATACGTATGGAGTACTTACTGTATTATGAACTAATCCCTTAACGTTCTTAGCCTGTAATGCAGCTGTACCAGTTTGAACAACTGGTATATTTGGCATATCGTCCATCATTACTTTTTCAGCTTCAAGCAATTCATTCCAACGTTTATTTACGTCAGTTTCATTCTGAGCCTGTTTTAATAATGAGTTGTACTGCGCATTTTCCCATTTACCATAGTTGTTTGAGTTACTGCTTGCAAGAACGTTTAAGAAAGTAGTTGGATCAGCATAGTCTGGAGCCCAACGAGTGCAGGCAATCTGGAAGTTACCACTTGCTTCTCTGTTATAGATTCTGTCTTTCTTAACAGTAGCTACCATGTTAACTTTTAAGCCCTTTAACTTAGTAAATGAACCCTGTAAGTATTCTGCGAAAGTATCCATTGGAGATTCATCAGTACCATATAATAAATCAACTGTGATTGTATCAGTACCTAATTCTTTCTTAGCAGCATCTAAGTATTCCTGTGCTTTCTTTACATCATAGTCTACATATTTACCAGATTCTTCACGGAAATCCTTACCTGAAGGACTCTTACATAACTGAGCTGGTACAAAACCAGTAGCTGGCTGTGAACCATCTTTTAAGATGTTATCACATAAATCTTTTCTATTGATTGCATAAGATAATGCATGTCTTAAGTTTTTGTTTGCTGTTGTATCTGCTTTGAAGTTACAGATTAAGTAAGCAAGATATCCTTCTCTGATAGTCTTGAAAGTATCTTTACCTTTATACTTGTCTACTAATGTAGAGTTGATTGTAGCATAATCTACTTTACCATTATCGAAGTTCTGAGCAGCAGTCTTAGGATCCTGTACTAAGTACATTTCTAAGTTCTTAGTCTTAACAGACTTTGCATCATAGTACTTATCATTCTTAGTGAATGTGGCCTTGTTACCCTTGATCCACTTAGTCATCTTATAAGCACCATTACCTAAAATATATTCAGGCTTAGTTGCATAGTTCTTACCACATTTTTCAACGAACTTCTGGTTCTGTGGGAAATAACATGGGAATGACATTAAACCTACAAAATATGGAACATTCTTTTCAAGATCAACGACAACAGTCTTGTCATCAGTTGCTTTAATACCAAGTGTGTTTAACTGTTCATCAGTTGCAGCAGTACCTAAATTAATTAAAGAATCTGCATTCTTAATTGAAGCACCTTCGCTACCTAACATATAAGCATAGTTACCCGCATTCTTGATGATTCTGTGCCATGAATATACGAAATCCTGTGCAGTGACTTTATCACCGTTTGCCCATTTAGCATCTCTTAAATGGAAAGTATATGTTAATCCATTGTTGCTTACATCCCAGCTCTTAGCGATACCAGGGATTGTGTTACCCTTCACATCAACAGTTGTTAAACCGTCTGTGATAGCAGTGATTGCATTGAAAGACATTGCATCATCAACGACTGTGCTGTCCATACCAACGATATCTGTATCATTCGCAAATCTGAATGTATCAGTATCTGTCTTAGAACCACAGCCAGCAAGCATACCTGCAGCAGTAGTTAACGCAAGCAATACCTTTACTGTTTTACCTGTTTTCATTAATTATCCCTCCAAAATTTTATTATTAATGTTAACAGTTGTGTAGTTTACGCTTTACGTCAGATATAGTCAATCGTTTTGTACATTTTCTTTGTAATAGTATTAAAATTTCATTACATTTTAGTGATATCAGAAATATTGTAAATGTTTAATCAAAACGCAAAAAAAGGAGACAGCATTTCTGCTATCTCCCAGGCCACTCTGTTTTGACACAAAGTAGAGGTTATTTTAATTTAACATATTTGAAAGTATATGGAGTTCCTACTGGTACCACTACTAATCCTTTTACGTTCTTAGCCTTTAATGCTGCAGAACCTTTTTCGAATACAGGGATATAAGCTAAGTCATCCATCATAACTTTTTCAGCCTGGATCATTAAATCCCAACGCTTAGTTAAATCTGATTCTTTCTGAATCTGTTCCATTAATGCATCAAACTTAGTATTAGTATATTTACCATAGTTATTTGAGTTATCAGTTGTAGCTAAGTTTAAGTAAGTTGTAGGATCTGCGTAGTCTGGTCCCCAACGAGTACATACAACCTGGAAGTTACCATTTGCTTCTCTGTTGTAGATTCTGTCTTTCTTAACAGTTGCAACCATGTTTACCTTTAAGCCTTTTAACTTAGAGAATGAACCCTGTAAGTATTCAGCCATAGTATCCATTGGTGATTCATCAGTACCATATAATAAATCAATAGTGATTGTATCAGTACCTAATTCTTTTTTAGCTGCATCTAAATATTCCTGAGCTTTCTTCTGATCATAGCTTACATATTTATCTGCATCATCACGGAAATCTTTACCAGCTGGGCTCTTAGATAACTGAGATGGAACGAAACCAGTTGCAGCCATAGAACCATCTTTTAATACGTTTTCACATAAATCTTTTCTATTGATTGCATAAGCTAAAGCTTCTCTTACGTTCTTGTTAGCAATAGTGTTGTTCTTGAAGTTTAACTGTAAGTAGAATAAGTAACCTTCATTGAAAGTAGTGAATGTATCTTTACCTTTATACTTATCTACTAATGTAGAGTTGATTGTTGCATAGTCAACTTTGCCATTGTCAAAGTTCTGTGCAGCAGTCTTAGGATCCTGTACTAGGAACATTTCAAGGTTCTTAGTCTTAACTGCTTTAGCATCATAGTACTTATCGTTCTTAGTGAATGTTGCTTTGTTACCTTTGATCCACTTAGTCATTGTATAAGCACCATTAGATAATGTGTATTCTGGTTTAGTACCATAGTTCTTACCACATTTTTCAACGAACTTTTCGTTCTGTGGGAAGTAGCATGGGAATGCCATTAAGTCTGTGAAATATGGAACTTTGTTTTCAAGTTCTACTACTAAAGTCTTATCATCCTTAGCTGTAACACCAAGAGTAGCCATCTGTTCGTCAGTTGCATTAGCACCTAATTCCATAAGGGCATCTGCATTCTTAACTGAAGCACCTCCGCTACCTAACATATAAGCATAGTTACCAGCATCTTTGATGATCTTACGCCAAGAATAAACGAAGTCATTTGCAGTAACCTTATCACCATTTGTCCATTTTGCATCTCTTAAGTGGAATGTATAAGTCTTACCATCATCACTTACATCCCAACTCTTAGCAATTGCAGGTGCAGTCTTACCTTTTTCATTAACGGCTGTTAAACCATCTGTAATAGCATGAATTGCGTTGAATGACATACCATCATCAACTACTGTAGAATCCATACCCTGGATATCTAATTCACTTGCAAATCTGAATGTATCAGTATCTGTCTTAGAACCACAGCCAGCTAACATTCCTGCAGCAGTTGCAGCGGTAAGCAATACTTTTACTGTTTTACCTGTTTTCATATATTCTCCTCCTGTAGTATTTTGTTTTCTACTATGATGATAAGTTTAGTCTAAAAATTGTATACTGTCAACATAATTTCATACAAATTTTTGTTTTTTAGTGACATTTATTATTTTTATTACTGTATTTACTAAATTTCAAACAAGTGTATCTATTTTTTGGTAACTTTTTATCACTTTAATAATAGATTGTGCTAAATTTTGTACAATATTTTAAATTGTAAAGGACGTATATACAAAAAATGAACAATACAATCCTGTATTGTTCACTTTTTGTGTTTTCTATTTTTTAGCATATTTTGATAGTCCTGCAGGGCATCTGTAGCATAGGATCTTGCATTAGATTCATTGATCTGATTGTAGTATTTTGCCTTATTTGTGACCTTTGTAGAGAATTCTTTCTTATAAGTGGCAATGATACGATAGTCAAACAACTTACTATAATCACTGCTCATTGTGTCATAAGATTCTACAAGGGCATATTCATAAGCATGATATGAACTATGAAGCAATGCCTCTAGTAGAGTTGTAGAAGATGCATGATCTAATTGACTGATATCAAAAGTAATTTCTTTTGATTTATTATTATACTGACAATAGGCATGTGTTAAGTTACTTCCAGCCCCTACTTTGATTCTTGCAGATATTCCGAGATAGTCTCTTTCGTTATTACATATAGTTTGTAATGTATTGAGCTTCTCTTTACGTGTGAGTTTAGACCAGTTATGTAAGCTTTCAAGTGATTTTTCATCATATTTTCTCATATAGACATCTGCATTATTTGTAATCTTTGTAGATGATTGAATGATAGAAGAACCAAGTGAACTACCCATCACCTAAAGGTAATGGGCTTTACGCTCATCTCCTATAAAGTAAAACTTAATACAATGACAAGTGATAAGAGAGAAGCTAAACCAATCACAAGCTGTGATTTTTCTAATAATGAGTTATAGTTTCTTCTTTTTTACAACTAAATAGGCAATCACAATGGATGCAGAAGTCACTGCCCAGCTGATTGGGTAGACAACTAACACCGACTGGAATGTATGGATTCTTGCGAAGGCAATAAAGATCCAGGCAAGTCTTAATGCACATGTGAAGATGATACAGAGTACTGTAGAGATCATTGGATTTCCTAGTCCTCTGAGTGCACCTGACATGATTTCTATAGTCATATTGAGTACTTCAAATGTGACTACAATAGAAATACGGATACAGGCTATTTTCACAATAGCAGGATCTGATGTAAAGATTCCTGCTAGGACTGGTGAGAATGATACGAAGAGTGCACTGATTGCTCCTGTAAAAAGTGCACCAAGTAACATACACCATCTAATAGACTGGATACATCTTTTATAGTTCTTTGCGCCATAGTTTTGTGATGTAAAGGTAATAGCTGCCTGAGCAAATCCTGTAACTAAGAAATAAGAATACATTTCAAAGTTCAAGGCAACAGTAGATGCTGCAACAATATCAGCACCTAAGCTATTAATAGCTGATTGAATGATGATATTAGAAATATTGAACAACATTCCTTGTATTGCAGCAGGAATACCTATAATAAGTATTTCTTTTGTATAGACCCATTCCATCTTCATATTGTCTAATCTAACCTGCAAAGCGCCTTCTTCTTTATACAGAATTCTAAAGAGTAATAAAGAACTAGTTGCATCAGCAATCGTAGTAGCTAAGGCTACACCAGCGACATCTAACTTAAACACAATAACAAATACTAAGTTCAATACAACATTAATAGTACCTGAAATAATTAAACAGTAGAGTGGTCTTTTGGTATCTCCACCTGCTCTTAGTATGGCAGATTCAAAGTTATAGATGGTTAAAAAGAACATCCCTATGAAACATACTCTTAAGTAGAGTACAGCAAGAGGTAGTACTTCTGTTGGTGTGGACATAAGTTCTAGTAGTGGACGGGCAATGATTTCTCCAATAATAGAAACAATAAAACCAGTGATAATAGATAATACAAGTGCAGTATGTATGGCCTGATTGGCTCTATCTTCTCTTTGTGCTCCTAAAAAACGTGAAATAATCACATTAGCTCCTACTGAGAAACCTACAAAGATTGTGATAAATAGATTAGTGATTGGGGCAGTACTCCCTACTGCCGCTAGTGAATGACTTCCTGAAAACTGTCCTACAGTCGCTACATCACAGGAGTTAAATAACTGCTGAATAATACTTGTAGCTGCTAAAGGTAATGCGAATGCAAGGATCTTATCCCATAATGATCCTTCTAATGGATTAATTCTTTTAGCCATAATTTCCCCCTTCTTGCCTATTCTATCTTTAAAGCACGCTTTAAGGTCAATACTTTTCCTACTAGAATACTATACTTATTTATTTTTTATGATGCATTATTCCACAATTAGAAATTATTTTCCTATATAATTAATATGAAAGGAGGTTTCTACTATGAAGAAACTATTTACATTATTATTATCGTGTATGGTAGTGTTTGGTTTAAGTGCATGTACAAACAATAATAAGGATACAGGACAGAGTAATCCTACTAAACAAACTGATACACCAACACAAACGGAAGAATCAATTGATGAAGCATTCTATAAGGATTTTAAAACAGCATTAGAAGAAAGATGGAAAATAGAAGAAAATGATGCAGAACTCACTACAGAAATCTATACTCGTTATGTAGATACTGAACTTAAATATCTAAGCAAGTATGAACGTAAAGAAGATTCATTTAATAATCATGAAATTGGTGAAGCAGCTGAAGATTATGTAGAAGCCTTAGTTGAAGGTAAACAGATGGCTTATCTTATCGATAAGGATAATACTAAATGGCAACACGAGTATGAGGATGAAGTATTCGAAGAAAGTACTGAAGCCATTTATAAGTTGAACGCTATAAAGAAGATTACTTTTGAAAATGAAGAGAACCAGAAGAAGTTTGATCGTCTTGTGAAATATGGTGAAGAATATAGTGAGAGGGATGACTAATGGATAATATTGTCGTATTGAATGATAATGATGGAAATGAATTAGAGTTTGAATATCTTGATTTAATTGAACATAATGAAGAAACATATGTTGTATTGTTACCAGTAGATGAAGAAGCAGATGAGGTAGTGATTTTGAGATGTGAAGAATCAGAGGATGATTCTGATGAAGAAAACTATCGTTCAGTAGATGATGAAGCACTACTTAATGAACTGTTTGAAATCTTTAAAGAAAAGAATGCAGATAAGTTTGATTTTGATTAAGAACGAGGGGCACCTAATGGTGCCCCTTTATTGTGATTCTAATTTTAATAACGCTTCTTTTCTATCAATACCACCTGCATAACCTGTTAAGCTTCCATTACTGCCTAATACTCTATGACAAGGCACTATGATACTAATTCTATTATGTCCTACTGCACCTCCTACTGCCTGTGCAGAGAATCTTTTAACACCTCTTCTTTGTGCTAATATATTTGCTATTTCTCCATAAGTCATTGTATGGCCATAAGGAATATCACATAAAATTTCCCATACTTCTTTTTGAAAGTTTGTACCTATGAAGTGAAGAGGAAAATCAATAGGTGGCTGTTCTTTCTTAAAATAGAGATCAAGCCATTTTTTTACTTTTAGAATAAGTTCTGTATCTTTTTCTTCATAAGGTTCTTTTAATCCTGATGCATAATACTTCTGATTCTCAAACCATAAGCCATATACACCTATTTCATCTGTCGCAATAAGTATATCTCCTAGTGGTGATTGATAGTGTCCAATATGAGTCATAAGAAGTCCTCCATCATCTTCTTAGCAAGCTTATAAGCACCATATTCTGGTGTATGAATTGGTGGATCTATTGTTTCATTTAAAACAGGTAGAATATATTGAGAAGCCTGTTCAAATACGCCTCCTATATAAGAAATACGAGGTGTTGAGTTATATTGTTTTAAGAGTGTTTGTATGAGTGAACGAATTTCTAAGGCTGCCTGTCTATATATTTCTATTGCATAAGGATCTCCCTGATTGGCAGCTAAGCCATTGATATAAGCATAGGATGCAATAGATGTACGATTCAGGCTATTCATAAATGTGATGATATCATAATCAATATCTAGATGACATTCTTCCATAATTAGATCATAAAGAACTGTTTTTTCTAGTCTACCATCTATTTCTTTACAGAATGTATTGAACATCTTCTTCGCAATCCAATAAGCACTGCCCTCATCCCCTAATTGATAACCCCAGCCTCCACAACGTGTGAGCTTATTATTCTTAAGTGATAAGGCAATACTGCCTGTACCTGCAATAACAACAATACCATCATGACCATCTAGTGCACCTTCTATCGCAATTCTTACATCACTTTCTACTACAAAAGATCTAGGGCCAAATGCTTCTTTACAAATATATTCTATTTTATCTCTTAATTCTTTTTGTTGGCCATATCCTGCTAGTCCCACACCAATTATTGCAATATGATCAGGATCTAACTGATTAACACCGTTTCTTAATATTTCAATGGCTTGATCTTGTGGCTGAGTGAGAACATGTACTGTAGGAAGAATCAAATTCTTTAAACGTGTTCCGTCCTCATTAAAGAGAACCATCTTTGTCTTTGTGCCACCACCATCTATACCAATATACAACATTTCTGTTACCTCATAGTTTTAGGGATACTTCCATTGTTTTTTAGTAGAGCTTCTTCGCATTCTTTTTCATCTTTACCTGTTAAACCAGATAGAATCGCAATCTTTACATTGTAGTGACATTTAGTTAATAATTTAATTGATTCTTCCTCAGAACAATCTAAAGATTGTGAGACAATGTTGATGGCTCTTGTTTTAAGTTTTTCATTGGTAGGTTGTAAATCAACCATGAGATTTTTATAGACCTTACCTCTTTTAATCATGACAGATGTAGAAATCATATTTAAAACAAGCTTTTGGGCAGTACCTGCCTTCATTCTCGTAGAACCAGCAATAACTTCTGGACCTGTAATGACTTCAATTGGATAGTGGGAGTATTTTGATATTTCCCCATTGTGAACACAACAGATAGAAACTGTCTGGCATCCTAGTGTGCGCGCATATTCAAGTCCGCCAATGACATAAGGTGTTCTGCCTGATGCTGCAATACCACATACAACATCTTTGTCTGTTAAGTGAATATTCTTTAAGTCCTCCACAGCAAAATCCAGAGAATCTTCTGCACCTTCTATAGCTGCTGTGAGCGCTTCTTTTCCACCTGCGATTAATCCCTGTACTAGACGAGGATCAACACCATATGTAGGAGGACATTCCGAAGCATCTAATATACCTAATCTACCTGATGTACCTGCACCAATATAGATCAATCGACCACCTTTACACATCTGGTAATAAATACAATCAACCGCAATTGATATTTTTGGTAGAACTTCTTTTACAGCTAAAGCCACCTTCTGATCTTCATTGTTAATAGTAGTAAGAATATCTATAGTAGACATTTCATCTATATGTAATGAGTCAGGATTAGACTGTTCTGTATCTAATTGATTTAAGTTCATTGGTGGTTCCTCCTTTCTATTTCATTATAAGCGTGATGAAATGTTATTTCTATAATAAAAGACTCATAGCGAAATATGAGTCTACTTTTTGAGTATAGAGACATTGTCTTTAGAATCTATGAGATTCTTTTTATGTTCTTCAAAGTTGTTCTTAAATACACCGTAATACAATAAGTCAGTTATCACAAATGAAGAGATACGAGAAGAAACAGCACCTATACGCAAAGCTTTTTCTTCACTCGGTACTTTAAGTGAGTAGGTACTTAGTTTAGAGATTGGATTAGAGTTGATCTGTGTTATAGAAATAAATGGTATTTGTTTTTCATGTAACACTCTAGCAACATCTACTAAACCAGTCGTAGAACCTGAGTAACTAATAATTAGCGCTGCATCATTTTGATTCATGCTTTGAGCAAAGGTCATCTGTACATGTAAATCAGCGTTATAGATTACCTTCTTGCCTATACGCATTAACTTCTGGTAGATATCTAAACCAATGACTGATGAACCACCTACACCAAAGAGATAGATAGTAGAAGCATTGTTGAGTAAGTCTATTGATTCTTCTAGTATATCTATGTTTATTAACTGGTATGTTTTTAAGACTGTGTTCATGTTTAATCTACAGCCTTTTTCTACTAATGTACTGATATTATCTTCTGGTTCAAAGATGAGGTCTACTTCTTGTTTTTCTTCTTCTTTAGTAGATTGAGCTAAGTTCATCTTTAAATCACTGAAGCCTTTAAAACCTATTTTCTTTGAGAAACGGATAATAGCAGCTGCAGAGGTATTTGTCTTTTCACCTAGTGCCTGTGCAGAATCCTGTAAAATATCATTTTCTAGTATGTATTCAGCTATAAGCTTTTCTGTTGCAGTATAGCTATCATTGTATTCTTTAATTCTTAAATATGCGTTCATGAGATCACCTCCGATTAACCTTATTATAGCATATAGAAAGAGTTGTTTTGTATAAGAAAATATCCCCTAGAGGGGGGATTGGAAATCATGAGGTTTCCGTACTTGCCATTTTATACTGTCAAAAATTCAGTTTTCAACTTTTTATAGAAAACATCATAATTAAGTTGTTCACATCATTTTAATCAGTGCTTAAAAAGATTACCAAGATTCAACCTATTTCATTGTCCTTCTTATGATTTTTTGTTTATTATTCTTATCAAATTATATTTTCCCTTCAAGAATTAAATATATCACTTTACCATAGAATATAATTCTTTTTACCTTTATGTTTTTTAACTTTTTTCCTCTATTCTTACCCTTTAACATTTTATCCCAATATTCATCTATTTCTTTATTAGTTAAACTATCATCAAATACCTTTGAATACTTTTGGAATTGTTCTTTGAGATCGTCATTAGTCACATTATCGGAATTATTTAGAATAGCAACAGCCATTTTATTCCCAAACATGTTTTTACGTTGTATCCATATCCCTAATTTCTCGTTTGATATATCAACTATACTAGGCGAATCTTTTCCTTCAAGTTTTTTCATACTTACCATATCACTAGTAATATCTGGATCATTAATTTCGTTATATTTATTCAAAAAAGAATTAATACTTGTATCTTTTTTATAAATCAACTTTTCTTTTACCTTTTTCTTAACTCCAAAGAAACTATTTTCTAATATGTCTTTAGTTGTACTTTTCGATTTATTTGTTGTACCGCAGCTTACTAATACCAAACAAAGAAGCAGTATGATTATTTTTTTCACGTTAACACCATCTTTCATTTCACATTGAACTAAGCGTCGCTATCTATACAATTCGTATTTTGCTTTCACATTTAATCCATAACCTATTATTGCACCAACTATATGTGCTATATTTGAAATATTGTTCTGAACTGCAATACCTTCATATGCCTGCTGCCCAATATGCAACCAATATGAATGTGATTAGAATTTCTCCTTCTCTAAAACTAGCAAATGAAGCAAGCATAATAAAGGCGAATACTACTCCACTCTACTTCTTGTTGTTTTTCTTCTTTAGTAGGTTGAGAAACGGATATTAGCTGTTACAGAATCTCGTAATATATAATCACTATTAGCTTTTTGTAGCAGTATAACTATCTATTCTTAAGTATGCATTCATAGGGCTACCACCGATTAACCATATTATAACATATAGAAAGAATTGTTTTGAATATGAAAATATCCCCTGAAGAGGGGATTGAGAACTATTTTAAATAATCTTAATTACATTACTTGTCATCTATCAAATTAAAACTATTGTGCATTTTATGTTTTACTTTCTTAACCATATCTTGATCTAACTTATTCAAAAAAATTTCAAAATCAATTTGTGATTTTGCTTTAATTTCTTTTAGTTTTTTAGCATCCGAAATCTTTCTTTTTGCTTCACTTTTAGGATATCCACCACCAAATGGTTCTGAAAATAATGCTTTGATTGTTTCCTCTAAATTCTTTTCACCTGTATATGTATATTCTTCTCCAAGAGGTAAAGATACTACATTTCCATTATTGATCTGTGCAAATAAATAGGCATCTTTCGCAGTTGGAACATACCCGCATAAAACACCGGGCATACTATTACAAGCAAGCATCATCCCTTGTCCTGAAGAACATCCAGTCACAGCAAAATCAACTATATGACTGTTCATGAGTATTCCAATCAACAATGCAATCTCAACATAAGTATAGTTTTCATCTTCATCTACAAAACATCCAAGATTAATAACTTCTGTATCTTTAGCATATTTCTTGGTATATTTATAAAGCATCTCATTTTTTGATACTTGTGAACTTGCTTGTACAACTGCTATCTTCATTGTTTCCTCCAATAGTGTATCTATGTTAATACTGTATTCGTATTTAATCTGCTTTTTGCATCTTTAGATCACTAAGCCCTTAAAACCTGTTCTCTTTGAGAAACGTATATTAGTTGCTGCAAAATCTTGTAATATATAACTAGTTATTAGCTTTTCTGTAGCAGTATAACTATCTATTTTTAAGTATGCATTCATAGTACTACCACCGATTAACCATATTATAACATATAGAAATAGTTGTTTTGAATATGGAAATACCATAAGCAAAGGACCTAGAATCAACCTAGGTCCTTTACCTTAAAACTCTATTTCATACTTTAAAATACTTTTCTCTTCATTTTGTACTTCACTTAATACAGTTGTATTCCCAGCCATCTTCAAACTTTTCAATATCATATCAAGCTTTGCAGCATCATTTTCTTTTAAACCTGATGTACTGCTTAATTTGATACTTAGTGTCTGATGGTTTATAGGTCCATTAGTATCCATACGCATATCTATTAAGTTTTGAACATTCTGATCATACTTCAGATATCTTACATGAGGTTCAGCTGGATCATGTCCTGGGAAACTATTTTCAGCTTCAATCTCTACTTTATCGTATTGTTTTGATAGTTTATCAACATCAACTGACACTGTACCATCTCCATCTTTAGCTTTTCCGTCTGCTTTTCCATTCCACTTCTTCTTAATAAGTGAAGATTTTTCTCTCATATATGTAACTCTGAATTTTTTTGCACCTAAATCTTGTGCAATCTTCTGTAATTCATTCACACGAGCCTGCTTCAAACGATCAAAATATTCATCTAGCACAATATAGTTATCTTTATCAGTAGGATCTACATAATAGAAATTAACCTCTTCGTAAGGATAGAAATTCAACCCAAACTTATTGACTGAATCTTTAAAGATATTCACCCATCTCTCACCCTTACATGTAGCCCAATATCCAATAGACCCTCTACATACTTCTATATCAAACTTCTTATCTCTTTCTACAATTCTCACAAGTCGTGAATATTGCATACCATTTAAATCTTCAGAGAAGATTGGTTTCAGTCTTTTCAAATCCCATTGACGTTTCATTTCATCCATCTTTACTGCAACATCATGGGCTTTTTCTGATGCAGTATCTCCTAGTTCTTTTGCTTTGCCTACTGCAACATCGCCTAGTTCCTTAGCATGCTTATCTAACTCGGCCTTATCAACAACATCCACTACTTTTTGTTTAGCATCATCAATACCATCTTTTACATTATCAATCACTTTACTGATCTTCATAAGTTCTTCCCTCCTACATACCTTGTTCTTGTCTTATTTGTTTAATTTGATCTTTATAAGTCTTATTATTCTCTTCACTCTTTGCTGGAATAGAATATCTCTGTATATATTCTATCACTTTCTTTTGCTCCTCTAATACTCTAATCGTATGATTGATTTTATTTACTTTCTCTTCTATTACAGTTTCCTGTTTCACTCCTTCTAAAATCAGTTTGATTTCCTTTAAATCAAAACCCATTTCCTTATACCATAAGACTTCCCATAGTCTTTCCATTGTCTCATCATCATAGAGTCTATAATTATTCTTTGAGCGCTTAACAGGTAATATACCTTCATCATCATAATATTGTAATGTACGCTTACTCACTCCTGATAACTTACTCACTTCTTCAATCTTTTTAAACACTTTTCACATCCTCATAACTTGAGGATACGCTATCACGTAAACGTGATAGCAATACCCACACTACGAATCTCCTTTCCATTAGAGAAGATGTAAATTTCGCGTATTTAAAAAGATGATGATCGTATCATCACCAATGCTTTTATATCTGTTTGATTCGTTGTATGATTAATGAAGAGGTGATTTCAATGAAGCATATCTACAACAAGCTAATTAGAGATCGTATTCCTGAAATCATAGAAAATGATCATAAGACTTATGCAACAAGAATACTCAATGATGAAGAGTATCTCAAATGTTTAAAAAGCAAGTTATTAGAGGAATGTCATGAAGTAATAGATGCTGAAGGTGAAGATATTAAGAAAGAGATAGCTGATGTATTAGAAGTATTAGAAGCATTAGAGAATACACTTCATATTGATCATCAAGAAGTACTTTCTATCAAACAAAAGAAGGCACGTAGTAACGGTGCCTTTGATAAGAAAATCTATCTAGAATATGTAGAGGATTCCTATGAATAAGTATATACAGGATTGGCTTGACGTAATTGAGTATATGAATAATGATAATACATATAAGTTAGCCTGGGGACGTGCTATTCTTGAGAATGTTTATACACTTAATCACATTGAAGAAAACAATGTAATTACTTTTGATGCAATAGCTCATAAGATGGTGAAGTATTACTGGAATCAGACATTCTTCTTTAATCTAAGACAAGGATCAAACATTAAAAAGAAACCTATCATTGTTCAACAGGTTGATTTACTAATTGACAAGTATAAAGAATTAACAGGGTCTTCTATTCCTATCTGGTTTGATAAAGCTGAAGAAGAGCTTAATAAGGAACAAGACTTCTATAAGAATGTATTGAAGAAGTGTGCAAGAAAGTTAAAAGATGATGTATCCTGGCGTTTTATGAATGTGAATAAAGAGAAAAAGAATCTTTATGTACTCAATAAGGATTATCTCTACATCTCCATCAACAAAGAGCAGGTATTGTTGCTGAAAGAGTATGGTTTTGTCTTATCACAATTACTCAATTATAAATGGGCACAGTTATTAGAGAAGTTCAATAATGCGCCACGTATTACATCTAAGGTAAAGGGTATCTCTGATAATCAGATTAGAAGAAATAACCTTACAAAATATAAAAACATATTACTAGAGAATATGAATAAACCGATTGATTTCTATACAGGTGATGAATTAGATATGGATGATATTAGTGTAGATCATGTGATTCCTTGGTCATTCATGTATAGTGATGATATCTGGAATCTTGTACTCACTTCTAAGAGTCATAATTCTTCTAAATCAAATCATATTCCTAGTAAAGAAGTCATTGAACAATTAAATCAAAGAAATAAAGCTCTTATTGAAACTATCAATAATAGTAAATATAAGGAAGAACTTAATATTGCGATTATGAACAACTATGTAGATAAGTTCTATCTCTCAATGAAACTATAATTTTTTCTAGTTTTTTGAATTTTATTGAATTTGAATAAAGAGTTTTCTACAATAATCATAGAGGAACTTAATTGATATTAAGCGCACCCCTTTAAAAAAAGCCTATTGAGATGCTCATCTCGCCAGGCTTTTTTAGTTTGTATAACATAATATTTATAAGGGGTTTTAATTAAAGTTTTTTTATTTGGTTTTTTGTATTAATTTGCATTGATATCAGGAATTTAATAGTATACTTATAGAATGTTTTTTTCATAATATATTTTCCTTTTTGTCTGGCCTGTCTATTCATTAGACAGGCTCTTTTTCTTGTATACATTCAAGTAAATCTACAACTTCCCTATCATATTGTTGCTAAGTCCGTGCTACTTGCCCATACTGGATTAGCAGTATTTACGATCACATCTGCTTATCCGTTGCCATCATATACATCTCATAAATCTTGGCTTTCTTCTTGGTGTGAATGACCATTGGCTTATCGTCCATTTTTTGAATTGTGACACCAGTGCTGTCACAATCTCTTTTTTACTATTTTAACGAGAAATTCCTATATTCCAAGCAACTTATAAGACTAATTTATACAAAGTTGACCAACACTTTGCAGCTTTGTCAAAAAAATGGATATGCAACAATATCATTGCGAACTACCCCGACTTACGCTTCACTTAGAAGTCAGGAATTCTTGCTCACGACGTATTAAAGTTCTATGAATAGTGCCTCAACAAGAATATTACGAAACCACAGTTTCCTCCACCAACTATCATGTAAACTTGAGTTGACATATGTTCTTTTCCTAGGAAATAAAAAAGCCCCGATTGGGGCTATACATCAATTTTCTAATAATGATGTAGAAGATGACATCGCAAAGACAAATGTTGAACCATTATGAATAAGTGATGTTGTACTTGCTGGTAAGATACCAAACATACCTAATAGAATCAATCCTGTGTTCAATGTAACTATTTTTCTATAGTTGCTTTTTATACGTTTCATTAATAATGCTGATAATTGTTTAAATACGACAATTTCTTCTAATGATGAAGATGTCAATGTGACATCTGCAAGTTCTCTCGCAATATCTGAACTATCCTGTAAAGAGATAGAGACATCTGCACAAGATAAGGCTGGAGTATCATTGACACCATCACCTACCATAACAACCTTATGTCCTTCATCTCTTAATTTTTTGACATAGTTTGCTTTATCTTCAGGTAATACGCCTGCTAAGTAACCATCAATATTAAGTTCTTCCGCAATATGCTTAGCTGCATTCTCACTATCACCTGTCAACATAATGATATTCTTAAAACCACTACTTCTTAGATTCATAATAGTTTCTTTTGCTTCTGGTTTAAGTGGATCATAAATAGAAATAATACCTGCGAGTTCTCCTCCTATTGCGAGGAATATCAAAGAACTGGCACCTTCACTTTGTAAGTTATTAATAAGTGTTTCTATTTCTTCTGTTTTAGCAATATGTTCATCTTCAAATACAAAATGATCACTACCAATGACAGCACGTTGATCACGATAAATAGTCGCAATACCATGCGCAATAATATACTTCACTTCAGCATGTTCTTCTTCATGATGTAATTGTTCGAGTGATGCCTGTTTTACTATCGCATTTGCTACACTATGTGGGAAGTGTTCTTCTAAACAAGCTGCAATACGTAATACTTCTTCACGTGTATAGTTTCCTAATGGTGTCACTTTCTGGACAAATGGCTGAGCATTTGTAAGGGTCCCTGTTTTATCAAAGACAATTGTATCTGCCTGATCCATTGCTTCTAGGTATTTACCACCCTTAACCATAACAGAATGACGACCTGCTTCCTGCATTGCACTAATTATAGAAATAGATGTAGAAAGTTTGATAGCACATGAATAATCTACAAGCAATACAGAAGATGCACGTGTCAAACTTCTTGTGGCAAGAAGTAATCCAAAGAAAGCTACAAAGCTATAAGGTACAATCGCATCTGCAAGATGTTCAGCACCAGATTGGATACCAGCTTTAAGTGATTCGTTTGTATCAATCATATCTACAATCTTATTAATACGACTTTCTAATTGTAGATTTCTTACCTTGATATAAATCTTTCCTTCTTCTACAACAGTCCCTGCAAAGACAGAACTTCCTTGTTTAACCATCTTACTTAAAGGTTCACCAGTAAAGCTTGATTCATTGATCATGGCTTCACCATTCATCACTTCACCATCTACTGGTACCATAGAACCTGTCTGTACAACGACAATATCTTCTTTCTGTAAATGAGTTGTAGGAATCTGTTTTTCTTTTCCTTCTTCTAATACCCATACTTTATCAATATTAACAGACAATGTTTCTTTAAGCTGTAATGATGTTGTTTTCTTTGTATAGTCTTCAAGTAATGAAGAGATATTCAATAGGAACATGATATTACGTGCTGTATTCCATTGTCCTGATAATAAAGAAACAGAAATACTAGTGGCATCAAGCACTGGTACATCAATGCGTTTATGTACAAGAGAATCAAGTCCTTCTTTTACATACTGGATGGTATGATAAATGGTTAATATGTTTCTTATTGGTAATGGCAGAAACCATTTAGAGGCATATCTTCTAACAATAATACCAGTAAATTTTCCAATGTATTGATCGTTGATATCACGGTGATCTATAAGATATTTGTTTTCTTTAATGAGTTTTTCATAGAGTGTGTCATCAAAGTGAGGGATATCTAAAGAGTTGATTTTGTCAATCAAAGCATCTCTTTGATCAACACTATAAGTGAACAAAATAGAACCTGTTCTTTCATTGACATCAGCTGATTCAACCATATCCCATTTACATAATGCGAAGTGTAAGGCCAGTGCCTTATTTCTAGAAAAGCGATAACGTCCATAACGTATTCTCATACGTCCTGGTATGTCATGTACAATCTGATACTCTAACATTCTCTTATCACCTAAAAAATAGGAAATGACTATTTCCTATTTTGCTTCTTTCTTGCTTTTAGCTTCAGCATAGATATCTTTTGCGTCTTCTACAATTGTATCATATGATGCAAGTGCCTGATCCTTTAACTGCATACCAGTAGCAACTGATTTTACAGCTGCATTTCTTGCGCAATCGCTCTTTACGAACTTACTACCTGCCACTGTAGCGGCTACACCACCTACAAATGACCATAATAATTTGTTTTTAAATAAGTCTTTCATATTCTTTTCCTCCTCTGTTAGTCCTAACTAACAAAATTATAATAACACTATAGAGAAGGTTTGTGAACAAAAATGTTAGAGTTTGTTAGAGAAGCATAACCAAGGTACCAGATACTATTAGTATTAATCCAAGTAATGATTTCTTAGAGAGTTTCTCATGAAAAATAAGATAAGAGAATAATACAGTAAAAAGAATACTAAGCTTATCTATAGGAGTGACTAAACTTGCTGGTCCACTTTGCAGGGCATGATAGAAGCATAGCCATGAACCTCCTGTTGCAAATCCTGACAACACAATAAAGAGATATTCTTTCTTAGGAATACTTTTCATATTCATTTGACTATGTGTTACAAGGACCACAATCCAGCTCATAATAAGTACAACACTTGTACGAATAGCTGTTCCTAAATTACTTTCAATATTTGTGATTCCTATCTTACCAAGTATAGTCGTCAAACTTGCAAAAATAACTGAAAGCACAGCATAAAGTAACCAGGCATTATTTGTCTGTTTATTATCTTCCTTTTTTTCTACCATTAAATATGTACCTGTTGTAAGAATGATTATACCTATGATTTTATAGACTGTGACGCTTTCTTTAAAGAAGAGAAAAGAAAGAATAATAGTCAATACGACACTTGTCTTATCTACAGCCGTAACTTTATTGATATTACCTAGCTGTAATGCCTTAAAGTAACATAACCAGCTCGCTCCAGTTGATATTCCTGAAAGAATTAAGAATAGAAATGTCTTATGAGTAATTGTATGAATAGAAGAGAATGATCCAACTATTCCTACCATGATCCATGAGAAGATAAGTACCACAATTGTACGTAATGCTGTGGCTAAGTGAGAGTTTGTATGTTCAATACCACATTTCGCAAATACTGCAGTTAAACCTGCAAAAAAGGCAGAACCAAATGCGTATAGAATCCACATGAAAAAAGCCTCCTTATAATACTATTATAGGAGGCTAAAATGAATTTGTTTAGAATTCTTTGATTGCTTTGATTACATCTTCTACAGTTAAATGG
>NZ_DAWDDM010000002.1:0-5732 GCF_052354645.1 Catenibacterium sp. | reverse complement strand
ATTTTCTACACATGATGGTAAAATAGATTCCTTGTATTCTTCAGACTGTTCTCTGAATAATTCCTGACAAGGCATAGAAACGATTCTGATATTTAAGTTAGAGTCTTTTAATTGTTCTTTGGCTTTGACTGCTAAGTCTACTTCTGAGCCTGATGCAATGATGATGATATCTGGCTTACTCATACAGTCATCAATAATATAACCACCTCTTAAGGCACCTCTGTTACTTCCTACCATCTTAGGTAAGTCCTGTCTAGAAAGGATGAGAGATGTAGGTGTTTCTTTTGAGCTCATTGCGACATACCAGCCTGCTTTTGTTTCAAACTCATCACATGGTCTAAATACATACATGTTAGGCATTGCACGAAGCATAGTCAACTGTTCTACTGGTTCATGTGTTGGTCCATCTTCCCCTACGCCAATACTGTCATGAGTAAATACATAAGTAAGTGGAAGCTTCATTAATGAAGATAAACGAGCCATAGGTTTTACATAGTCACTAAATACAAAGAATGTAGCCACATATGCTTTTAATCCACCATACAACATTAAACCATTACCTACTGCAGCCATAGCCTGTTCTCTTACACCAAAGTGAATATTACGTCCACCATAGTTGTCTGCACTGAATTCACCTTCACCATTTAAGACTGTCTTATTAGAAGGTCCTAAGTCAGCTGAACCACCAATGAAGTTAGGGGCAAAGTTCTTAATAAGGTTCATTGTTTCACCACTTGCAGCACGTGTTGCAATATTGTGGTGTTTATTAGCCCAGAATAATGGGTTATCCTTAAAGATTCTTGCAAAGTCAGGATTGAAATACTGTTCCCATACAATCTTCATTTCTGGATATTCTTCAAAATATTTATCCTGCATAGAAGTCCATGCATCATATAAATCATCTACACGTTTTTGTGTAGAAGCTAGATAGTCATATACGTCTTCTGGTACATAGAATTCTTCCTGTGGAAGACCAAGTTTTTCTTTAAGTGCTTTGATGTTATCAGCACCTAATGGTGCACCATGAGTGCTTTCTGAACCTTCATTTGGACTATCTTTACCGATTGTAGTCTTGATTTCAATGAACTTAGGTTTACCTTTAATAGTTTTTGCTTTTTCTAATGCAGCAAGTACTTCATCTAAGTTATCTCCATCTTCTACAGTCAATGTTTCAAAACCAAATGCCTTTACTCTGTCTGATACATTTTCTGTAAATGTGATGTTTGTGTTACCTTCGATAGAAATGTTGTTTGAATCATATAAGATGATGAGCTTTTCTAACTTAAGTGTACCAGCGAGTGATAATGCTTCTGAAGAGATTCCTTCCATCATACATCCATCACCAGCTAATGCATAAACATAATGATCAAATAGATCATAACCTGGTTTATTAAATACAGTGGCTAAATGAGCCTGACCCATTGCCATACCAACAGCCATGCCTAAGCCCTGTCCTAGTGGACCTGTAGTGGCATCTACACCTACTGTATGTCCATATTCTGGATGTCCTGGTGTAAGTGAACCTAACTGTCTAAACTGCTTTAAATCATCCATAGTTAAGCCATAACCATATAGATGTAATAAGCTATAAAGCATGCTTGAACCATGTCCTGCTGATAAAATAAAACGGTCTCTGTTAATCCATTCAGGATGCTTTGCACTATGGTTTAATACCTGTGACCATAATACATGAGTGAATCCAGCAGCCCCTAAAGGAAGTCCTGGATGTCCTGAATTTGCTTTCTGAATCATATCTGCACAAAGTGCTTTAATCGTATATACTGTTTTTTGATCAATCTTGTTCATTTTTTCTGTTTTCTCCCATTCATCATTGTTAAATATTATACCTTTTCTCTTTTTGTGAATGCAAGATATTTAGTACTTCACATTCCAATTCATTGCAGCATTATACAAGAAATACAGGCCATACATTAAGCAGCCTTCATCAAAGATAGTAGCTTTGTTATGAAGACCATAAATATAACCATCCTGTTTACATCCTGCAGCAAGAGTAACAAAGAGTGAAGGTACATTGGCAGTAATATGGCCAAAGTCTTCTGAGATAGTAAGAGGAAGTTCTAACTTCTTGATATAACCACCAAATACATCTTTTTCTACATCCATAATAGATTTAAGTAATGCAGGATCATTATAGACACTTGGTGCCTGCTGTAAGATTGTGATACCTGCCTGGGCATGATACATAGAGGCAATACTTTGAACTAATTCATTGACTCTTCCCATAATATATTCCTGATCATCTGGACGATAACTTCTTAGTGAACATTTCATATAGGCTTTTTCTGGAATAATGTTATGGGCTTTACCTGCATTCATAATACCAATTGTAAGTACATCATCATGACTCATACTGATTTCTTTAGGAATGATTTCCTGTAATTGCTGATATATATGAACAGCCACACGCAGTGCGTCAATACCTTTTTCTGGCATAGAACCATGTGAACTCTTACCTGTAATATTGATTTCAAAGATTGTAGACGCTGTTGTCATCGCTTTACGGATTGTACGTATAGTTCCTGTCTTATCTTCTGTGGCAGGCATAACATGTAACCCTACTGCAGCATCAACACGAGGATACTTTAATACCCCATCTTCAATCATCATCTTACAACCCACTAGTCCTTCTTCATGAGGTTGGAAAACAATCTTGATCTGCCCTTTGAGTTTCTTTTCATTCTTTTTTAATAGTTTGGCACACATCAACATCATAGAGGCATGCATATCATGTCCACAGGCATGCATAGATCCATTAATAGATTTAAAAGGTAAGTTTGTATGTTCTACTAAAGGTAATGCATCCATATCACTTCTAAGTAAAAGTATCTTCTTATCATGAGGTCCTACAAGTACTTCAATACTTCCTCCGGGATTCACAATAATATTCTCATAACCATACATTTCAAGCAGTTTCACTATATATTCCTGTGTCTGAGGAAGAGGATGACCTACTTCTGGATGTTCATGAAAATGTCTTCTCAGTCGTATTAATTCCTGTTCGATATCCTTGTTGTTTGATATCCATTTTTCTATCTTTTCCATAACTTACACCTACTTTTCCATTTCTTGAATAATACGTCTTGTATTAATAATCTTTTGTGCATATTCTTCTTTATTACGTTTCACTAATCCATAATAAAGAAGATCAACAACAATAAGTGAAAAATAACGAGAACTCATCGCTCCGATACGTAATGGCTGTTCCTGTGAAGGAATAGTTAATACATGATCTACTAACTTACCAGGCTTATTATAAGCAGATTGTGTAATTGCGACAGATGGGATGTTCATTTCCTTTGCCCATTTAGCAGCAGTGACTATACCTTTTGTTTCTCCACAATATGAAACAAAGATAGCTAAATCTTCTTGTGTCATAACAGATACAAAACTCATCTGTAAATGAATATTAGGACAATCACTAGAAGACTTCCCTATCCTCATAAGTTTATGTCTAAAATCATCACAGACAAAAATAAATAAACATGTTTCGCTTGTTCTAAAGCTTTCACAACATCTTCTAGTGTAAAAGCACTAAGAAGATGATATGTTTTATCAATAGTCACAACCTGAGAATGATGTGCTTTATTCATAAGTGCAGCCATATCTTCTTCTGGATGTTATAAAAAACTTTCCCCTTTTTTATAATTACCCTTAAAAAAAGTATACCATGATTTTCTTTTTTATCGCATTTTTTATGACATAATATAAAAATTATACATTATTTAATAATTTTTTATCACTTTATAATATTTTTTATTATCTTTTGATAATTCATTTTATCATGAATATATGGTCTATTTTTTCGTTTATTCCGATATATGTGTATGATAAATTAACGTTATGATGATAATTTCTTATTGACTTGACTATTTTCTATTCGTATAATGCAGTCATACCAGAAAGGTAAAAAGAAAACATAAACATGATAAAGGGGGAGTGCTTATGGCAAAGGTTTTAACTGAAGTTTTTGGTATATGGTATTTAATTGGTGCCGCGTTTGTATTCTTTATGCAGGCAGGCTTCGCAATGGTTGAGGCAGGGTTCACACGTGCTAAGAACGCCGGAAATATCATCATGAAGAACTTGATGGATTTCTGTTTAGGAACTGTTGCTTTTCTTATTGTAGGTTATAGCTTCTTATGTGGGAGTGATGTAGCTAACGGATTTATTGGATGGGTTGGTTTTGGAAATGGTCCATTAACTAACTTTGCATCAACTGATTGGTCTAGTTTCGTATTCAACTTAGTATTCTGTGCAACTGCAGCAACTATCGTATCTGGAGCAATGGCAGAAAGAACTAAGTTCTTAAGTTATTGTATTTATTCATTCGTTATTTCTTTAATTGTTTATCCTATTGAAGCTCATTGGGTTTGGGGACCTGATGGATGGTTAACAGCAATGGGATTCCATGATTTTGCTGGTAGTGCAGTTATTCACTTCGTTGGTGGTTTAACTGCTTTAATTGGGGCTAAACTTCTTGGTCCTCGTATTGGTAAGTTTAATAAAGATGGAAGCCCAAATGGTATTCCTGGTCATAGTTTAACTATTGGTGCTTTAGGTGTATTTATTCTTTGGTTTGGCTGGTATGGATTTAACGGTGCTGCTGCTAAAAATGGTACACAGTTAGCAACTATCTTCGCAACTACTACTGTTGCACCAGCACTTGCAACATGTACTGTAATGATCTTTACTTGGTTAAAATATGGTAAACCTGATGTAGCTATGAGCTTAAACGGTTCACTCGCAGGTTTAGTTGCAATCACTGCTGGATGTGATGCAGTTAATGTAATGGGTGCTTGTATTATTGGTATTTTATCAGGATTTACTGTTTGTTTCTTTACTTGGTTATTAGATTATAAATTACATATTGATGATCCAGTTGGGGCTGTCGCTGTTCATTTTGGTAATGGTTTACTTGGTACTATCTGTGTTGGATTATTTGCCTGCGGTACTGATACAATGCCTAAGGCTCAAGGTCTATTCTATGGAGGAGGCTTTAAGTTATTAGGTACTCAGTTACTTGGCTTATTATGTATTGGTGTTTGGACTGCTGTATTAATGACTATTACATTCGTAGTTATTAAGCATACTGTTGGTCTTAGAGTTACTGAAGAAGAAGAAATTACTGGTCTTGATAAGCTTGAACATGGTTTAGAAAGTGCTTATGCAGGTTTCGCATTAGAAACAGAAACTTATACTGGTGCTACTGCTGCAACTGTTTCTGCTCCTGAATTAAGTATTACAGAAGCTGTTCCTACTGTTGCAGTCAATGGGGAAGGTAAGATCAGTAAGATTGTTATTATTGCGAAAGCAGAAAAGATGGATGCTTTAAAAGTTGCTATGAACGATATTGGAGTTGCTGGTATGACAGTGACAAGAGTATCAGGCTGTGGTGTTCAAAAAGGACAGACTGCTTATTATAGAGGCGCTAAGGTTGATATCCAGTTATTGCCTAAGGTAAAGGCTGAGATTGTTGTGTCTAGTATTCCTGTACAGACAGTTGTAGATGCAGCAAGAAGTGTTCTATACACTGGTCATATGGGTGATGGTAAGATCTTTATCTATAATGTAGAGAATGTCGTAAGAATTTCTTCTGGTGAACAAGGCCCTGAAGCCTTAAGCTATGAAGACTAATAAAAATGAGACTCGATTAGTCGAGCCCAATGGAGTCAACTTAAGAAGTTGGCTCTTTTTTATTGCTTTTTTTCCTA
>NZ_DAWDDM010000001.1:0-32652 GCF_052354645.1 Catenibacterium sp. | reverse complement strand
ATTGGTATCTTATTAGAAGTTATTGTTGCAGTCACTAGAAAAGATCTTTTAAAAGAAAATCCACCAGTTATCTGGATCTTAGATAAGATTATTAACTTATTTAGATCTATTCCATTCATTATCTTAATTCCTACTGTAGCTGTACTCTCTCGTGCCTTATTTGGTACAACAATTGGTATCGAAGGTGCACTTGTTCCTCTAGTTATAGGAACAGCACCATTTGTCGCAAGACAGATGGAATCAGCCATTATGGAAATTGATCCAGGAATCATTGAAGCAAGTATTGCGATGGGACTCAGTACAAAAGAAATCATCTTTGATGTTTATTTAAGAGAAAATATTCCAGGGATGATCAGAGGTCTTACAATTTCATTTATTGCGTTAGTCGGACAGATTGCGATTGTTGGTTCTGTTGGCGCAGGCGGACTTGGTGATATGGCGATTAGATATGGTTTACAGAGATCAATGGGAGATATCACATTCGTCGTTATTATCTTAATTCTTATTTTAATTTCAATTGTTCAGGCAATTGGTGACAAACTCGTAGAAAAAACAACACATTAATTAATACATTGGAGGAAAATATTATGAACAAAAACATTTTAAAAGTATTTACAGCAGGTCTTTTAGCTTTCTCATTAGCAGGATGTGGAAGCAAGTCAGATTCTAAAACTATTACAGTAGGTGCAACAACTTCACCTCATGCTATTATCTTAAAGCATGTTCAGCCAGAATTTGAAAAAGCAGGATATAAATTAAAGATTAAGGAATTCTCAGATTATCCTAACATCAATCCATCTACTTCAGATGGTTCATTGGATGCAAACTTCTTCCAGCATCAGCCATACTTAACTTCTTACAACAAAGACAAAGGTTATAAGAAGGGTGATGATGGATATTTAGTATCAGTAGGAGCTATTCACTTTGAACCTTTAGGATTATATTCAACTAAATATAAAGCAGTATCTGATATCAAAGATGGTGCTAAGATTGCAATTCCTAACGATGCAACTAATGAAGCAAGAGCTTTATTATTACTTGCAGACAATGGTGTTCTTACATTAAAGAAAGATGCAGGTGTAACTGCAACTAAGAAAGATGTTGTATCTTACAACAAAAAAGTTGAATTAGTAGAAGTAGATGCTGCACAGGTGGCTTCTAAATTACCTGATGTTGATTTCGGTATTATTAATGGTAACTATGCATTAGATGCAAAAGTGACTGATAAGATCATCACTTCTGAAGATTCAAATTCTGAAGCTGCAAAGACTTACCAGAATATCATCGCTGTAAAAGAATCAAATAAAGACAATAAAGCAATTAAGAAACTTGTTGAAATCTTAAAGAGCGATAGCACTAAGAAATGGATTGAAAAGAAATTCGGAGTATCTGTAAAACCTGCAGAATAATGAATTGAAGCGGTCATTCGACCGCTTTTTATTTATATAGAAGAGTATTTCTTATATAATAGTTCTATAAGGAGGTCAAACTTATGGAATTTGATCAGTTATTAAAAGAAAGATATTCTGTTAGAAAGTTTTCTAATCAGAAGGTTGAAAAAGAAAAAATAGATAAAATATTAGAAGCTGCAAGAATAGCACCTACAGCTGTAAACTATCAGCCACAAAGAATTCTTGTAGTAGAAGATCCAGATAATCTTGCAAAACTAAAGGAATGTACTAAATATCATTTCCATGCACCTCTCGCAATGATTTTATGTTATGACAAGACAGTATCATGGAAGGATATGCATAATAGAGAATGTGGTGAAGTAGATGTGTCTATTGTGGCTACATACATGATGCTTAAACTCTTTGATTTAGGATTAGGTTCTACTTATGTAGGTTCTTTTGATTATAAGGAGTTAATCAAACAGTTTAATATTCCTGAAAATTATGTACCAGTGATGATCTTACCTATTGGTTATCCAAGAGAGGATTGTGTACCTGGACCAATGCATGATAAGAGAAAACCAATCAGTGCGATTGTATCTTATGAGGAATATACACAGGGGGAATAATAATGGAGTTATTAATAAAACAATTAGAAGAACTTATTTCATCAAATGAATGGTTTGTGACTAACTTGTCTAATGCAAGTGCGTTACTCATGGATGCGATTGATGATTTAAGCTGGGTAGGATTTTATATGATGAGAGCAGGGGAACTTGTCTTAGGTCCTTTCCAGGGTAAAGTAGCATGTACACATATTAAAGTAGGTAAAGGGGCCTGTGGTGTATGTGTACAGGGAGATCAGACAATTCTTATTGAAGATGTGACGACATTTCCTGGCTATATTGCCTGTGATGCAGAAGCAAAGTCTGAAATTGTAGTCCCTTTACATGATGAGGAAGGTAAAGTGATTGCGGTATTGGATGTTGATTCTAATAGTTTAGGTCGTTTTGGAGACAAGGAACAGGAATTATTTGAAGCACTAGGTAAGGTGTTAGAGAAATCATTATGGAGCGAAAAAGCAGACGTTTAAGTTATATTTTGAGACATCATCCAGAAAGTATAGGTATTAAACTTGATGAACATGCTTATGGTGATGTTCAAAAGATATTAGAAGCGTTAAATATCACAATAGAAGACTTAGATATGATTGTGAGAGAAGATGAGAAACAGCGCTATTCATATAATGGAGATCATACAAGAATACGTGCGAATCAAGGACATTCTATTCCTGTGAATGTAGATTTAAAAGAAGTACAGCCACCTGATATTCTTTATCATGGTACAGCGACTCGTTTTGTACCTTCTATTTTAGAAGAAGGTATATTAAGTCAGACACGTATATATGTTCACTTATCTCAAGATATAGAAACCGCAACGAAGGTTGGTTCAAGACATGGGAAACCATATGTCTTTACTATTGATACTAAACAGATGTATGAAGATGGATACAAGTTCTATCTCTCAGAAAACAATATCTATCTTACAAAGATTATACCTACAAAATACTTAAAGGCTTCCACTTAAGGAAGCTTTTTTGTGCTATACTTGTTGAGAGAATATGAAGGAGGGTTTTTTATGACTCTAGATGAATTAAAGATTGGGGAAAGTGCTACAGTGACTTATGTAGGAGGTTCTGGGTCATTAAGACAACATTTCCTAGATATGGGTTTAATACCAGGTTCTGTTGTAACATTGGAAAAATTCGCCCCAATGGGTGATCCAATGGAATTACGTATTCATGGCTATGAGCTAACATTACGTTTAGATGATGCGAAAAAGATTGGAATAGATATGACAACTAAAGGTGTAGAAGATCATACACCTATTTCACCTATTAAACACCATATTCACCCAGGACTCGGTGAAGGTGGTAAATATCATGATAAAGAGACTGAAAATCCTTTATCAGAAGGAACACAGATTACCTTTGCGTTAGCAGGTAACCAGAACTGTGGTAAAACCACATTATTTAATCAATTAACAGGTTCTAATCAACATGTAGGGAACTTCCCTGGTGTTACTGTTGATAGAAAGAGTGGGTCTATTAAAGGACATCCAGAAACACTTGTAACTGATTTGCCAGGTATTTATTCTTTATCTCCTTATACAAGTGAAGAATTAGTATCTAGACAGTATATCTTAGATGAAAAACCTAAAGGAATCATCAACATCGTAGATGCAACAAATATAGAAAGAAACCTATATCTCACTATGCAGTTAATGGAACTTGATGTGCCAATGGTTCTAGCACTGAATATGATGGATGAAGTAAGAGGTAATGGTGGTTATGTTCATCTAAATAAGATGGAAGAACTATTGGGTATCCCAGTTGTTCCTATTTCTGCTGCTAAGAATGAAGGTATTGATGAATTAGTGAATCATGCCATCCATGTAGCGAAATATCAAGAAGCACCTTTAAGACAGGACTTTTGTGATGAAAATGATGAAGGTGGTGCAGTACACAGATGCTTACATGCCATCATGCATTTAATTGAAGACCATGCGCAAAGAGCAGGTATTCCATTACGTTTTGCGGCTAATAAATTAGTAGAAGGCGATGCAAGAGTAGAAGCAGCCTTAGACCTTGATACAAATGAAAAAGAAATGATTGAACATATCATTTCACAGATGGAAGAAGAAAGAGGATTAGACCGTACTGCCGCTATTGCGGATATGCGTTTTACCTTTATTAATAAATTAGTTAAAGAAACAGTAGTTAAACCACATGAAAGTAAAGAAAGAGAAAGAAGCCGTAAGATTGATGAAATCTTAACAGGTAAGTATACAGGTGTTCCTGCCTTTATCGTTATAATGGGACTAGTATTCTTTTTAACATTTAATGTATTTGGTGCCTGGGGACAGTCACTTATGGAAATAGGTGTTGATGCTTTGACTCAAGTTGTAGATAAAGGACTTACTGCTTGGAATATTAACCCAGTGCTACATTCATTAGTTATTGATGGTGTATTCCAGGGTGTTGGTTCTATTATTAGTTTCTTACCTATTATCGTTATTTTATTCTTCTTCTTATCATTATTAGAAGATACAGGATATATGGCGCGTGTTGCCTTTGTAAGTGATAAACTACTCAGAAAGATTGGTTTATCAGGAAGAAGTATTGTGCCAATGTTGATTGGATTTGGATGTTCTGTTCCAAGTGTTATGGCCAGCCGTACACTCCCTTCAGAACGTGACCGTAAGATGACAATCATGTTGACACCATTTATGAGCTGTACTGCAAAGCTTCCAATCTATGCATTCTTTGCAGCTGCATTCTTCCCAAAACAAGCTGGACTTGTCATGGTTGGATTATATATCTTTGGTATTGTGATGGGTATTATTACAGCTCTTATTTCTAAGCGTTTCTTATTCAAGGGTGAAGCTGTTCCATTTGTGATGGAACTTCCTAATTACCGTATGCCTAGCGCAAAGACTACTTTCCAGTTATTATGGGAAAAAGCCAAGGATTTCTTACAAAGAGCTTTTGGTATTATCTTTATCGCTTCTATTGTCATTTGGTTCTTACAGAGCTTTAACTTAAGATTAGATTTAGTCTCTAATTCAAAGGATAGTATTCTTGCAATGGTGGCAGGACTTATTGCACCAATCTTCAAACCTTTAGGTTTTGGTGACTGGAGAATCTCTACATCACTCATTGCTGGATTTATGGCTAAAGAAAGTGTTGTTTCTACACTCTCAGTATTATTTAAAGGAACAGAATCTTTAATGACAATACTTACACCTCTAGGTGCATTGTCACTCTTAATATTCTGTTTATTATATACACCTTGCGTGGCAGCTATCGCTTCTATTAGAAGAGAACTAGGTGGTCCATGGGCTGTGAAGATAGTCATCTTCCAGTGTGTCATTGCCTGGATTTGTGCCTTTATCGTACATACTATTGGATTACTCTTCATATAATTATTTTTTTCAAAATAGTTGTAATGTTTGATACATTTATTGTTATTAATTATAATAAATGTATTGAAGGAGGTGTTCGTCATGAAACTATCTAAAATCATACTTTATTCAGATGCGAAAGGACGTGGAGTAAAACCGGATGCTTGTGTAGAAGTCAGTCAGCGTTTGACAATCCTGCATGATGGACACATCTGGTTTACTGGATACAATTACGGAGATGGATTCAATTCTAGAAGAATTATTAGACGTAAAAGAGTAAATATAGGTCAGGAAAAAGCTGAAACACTCTTAGAACTATTAAAAGAATTCTTTCTTGAATCTTCTAATCATCCATCCTCTACAAATCGTGATTGGTGGCGTATTCAGTTAATTGATGAAGACGGAAATGAATACAACTATAATGTATCTATTGTAGGAGAAGTCATTCTTAAAGAAATAGATCTCACACAATATATGAGAAATATTATTCCTATAGATGATATGTATTTGTTTGGAAACAAGGATTCACACAATTTGACATAATCAAATTATAATCTTAACACATTCATTAAGTATTATATAAACTGTAGTCAAGCAATCCCTTCCCTTCGTTAGACTACAAAGTACAAGTGTAAATACAAGAAAGAAGATAAGTGTTCCCCATGCTTATCTTTTTTCTTTATCACATAGTTTGAATTAACTAATTGATTTATGTAGTATGAGTAAGGGAGGTATTCATATGGTTTTAATTATACCCTTTATAGGAACAACACTAGGTGCAGCCTGTGTGTTCTTTATGAAAAAAGAATTAAGTTTAAATATACAAAAAGCACTCACTGGATTTGCGGCAGGTGTAATGGTGGCTGCTTCTATCTGGAGTTTAATCATTCCATCACTTGATCAATCTTCTACCTTTATTCCTGCACTTATAGGATTTTGGTTAGGTATACTATTCTTATTATTACTTGATCATTTGATTCCTCATATGCATTTAGATCATAGTCAGGAAGGACCACGTAGTCACTTGTCTCAAACGATCAAGTTAGTACTTGCAGTCACTATTCACAACATTCCTGAAGGAATGGCAGTAGGTGTTGTCTATGCATCCTATTTATCAGGTAATAAAGGAATGACTGCCATGGCAGCACTTGCTTTATCAATAGGTATCGCAATACAGAACTTTCCTGAAGGCGCAATTGTATCCATGCCTTTAAGAAGTACAGGAGCATCTCGATTGAAGTCTTTTATGTATGGCACATTGTCAGGTATTGTAGAACCTATCGGAGGTTTTATTACAGTCTTATTATCAAGTTATATTATCTCGGTGATGCCTTATCTACTTAGTTTTGCAGCAGGTGCTATGATGTATGTTGTAGTAGAAGAGTTAATTCCTGAAATGAGTCAGGGAGAACATTCTCATTTAGGTGTATTATTATTCTCAGTAGGATTTACTTTGATGATGGTTCTAGATGTCGCATTAGGTTAATTCGTAGTATTAATCTTTACTATTATTTGAATTAAGCATAAGATAGATATAAGAGGTGAAATAAATGAGAAAGATATTCATAGTTTTATTGATGTCTTTGTTTTTTATAAGCCCAGTTTATGCAGATAATCATGTAGTCAATGTCAGCTATGATGGTGAAGTGACAACTGCTTCTGGAGAAGCCCCATCACTCCCATTAAAGGCGAAGGTAACCTTCTACGATGGTAGTGAGAAGGAATATAATATTGACTGGAATACATTTGATGAAAGCTTATATAAGACAAGAAATGCGAGTCAATTTACTGTCACAGGCACTATTGCGGATTTACAGGTAACCACTAGCTGTATAGTGAATGTAGAAGCAGCTAAAATAACACATATTGATGATTTAGCTAATAAAACAGTGACTATAGGAGAAGCACTCTCTTTACCTGCAACAGCTTCTGTAACATGGTCTAATGGAGATCAATCAAATGAAATCATACGCTGGGATAATTATGATAATAATGCTTTAAAGTATGTACATACATTTTCTTTAAATGGTCATATTTATGATCAGACTATTACACAGACAGTTCATGTAAAGTATGCATCTGTTACAAGTGTAAGTGTTCCTGCAGTTGTTTATACAACTACAGGAGTAGAAGCACAATTACCACAATATGCGACTGTTAGCTATTCTAATAAGACAAGTAAGAAGGTTAAAATTATCTGGGATAATCAGATTTTTAATGAAGTAGGTAAATATACAGTTTATGGTAAGTTATATCAGTCTACACGTAAAGTATCAATACGAGTAGAAGTAAAGAAAAATGAAGACACTACTACAGAAACACCAAAACAGGAAGAACCTGTAAAAAAGACTAAGACTAAGAAAAAGAATAAGACTAAGAAGGTTCAAAAAGAAGAGAAGTCATCTTTTTCTTATGTGATTGCATTAGTTGTATTCACAGCTATTTTATTTGGTTTTATCACATTAATTTCTTTTATTAAAAGAAAGATTAGAATCAAGGAGAATCGTTAAGGATTCTCTTTCTATTTTTATTAATAAGGTAAGCGCTTACTGGAGGGCAGAGTATGAATGAAATAAGGGGTGTTAGAAAAAAGAATGTTTTTAAGATTATTCAGTCGTTAGTAAAACAAGGAGGGTGTACAAAGAATGAATTAGTATTCTATACTGGTTTATCTTTATCTACGATTGATAGTCTTTTAGAAGAGATGTTGAAAAGTAATCTTGTAATTAAAGCAGGATATAGAGAATCTACTGGTGGAAGACCAAGTATGTCTTATACAGTAAATGGAGAGTTTTCACAAACATTATGTATATATGCTTATAAGCATGATAAAACAATAACAGTCATAGGACGTCTTTATAATCTCTATAGTGAGATGATGGAAGAAAGAAGAAAAGATGTATCTAAACTAGATTGTGAAGTATTATGTTCTTTTATTGAAGATATGTTGAATGCACAGGTACATACAATATGTCTCTCATTACCTGATAGTGATATAGATATAAAGAATCGTTATAAACAACGAGTATTTGTAAAGAATGATGTGTATATGGGGGCTATAGGTGCTTATATTAAGCATATGCAATATGATTCTATTGTATTGTTGGATTCAAAAGGTGATTCACGTTTAGGAATAGTTATTAATGGACATCTTGTAGAAGGAAAGAGTTCTATTGCCGGACAAACTTGTTTCTTGCCTGTTATAAATCATGAAGATTATAAGAATAGAAGATCTATGAAAGGTAGAAGTAAAAGACTTGTTTTAGAACTACAGAATATTATTGGAATGTTGAATCCTGAAGCAATCGTTATATGTAGTGATGGAATAGATTCACATTATGTAGAAGAAGAACTATTAAAGATATTTAAGATGAGCGATATGCCTCATTTGATTTATATTGATAATTATATTGATGAGGTCATGCTAGGTATGGAGAGTATAAGTAAAGATAGCTTATTTGACAAAATGTCAAGATAAAGTATGATGGTAGAAAGGGGTGAGAAAGATGTCACAGACAGTATTAATTACAGGTGCTTCTAATGGAATAGGGAAAGCATGTGCACGTGTATTTGCGAGAAAAGGATATGACCTTGTACTTGTTGCACGTCATAGAGAAAAACTAGAAGCAGTGAAAGCAGAATTATCTGAATATGATGTACAGATTAAAGTGATTGCGATGGATCTTACAGGAGAAGATGCTGCCGTAGATCTATATAATGATTTAGTACTTGATGATATAAGTATTGATATTCTAGTCAATAATGCAGGTTTTGGAGATCATGGTGCTTTTCATGATTCATCATGGGAAAAACAGAAGAAGATGGTTTTATTGAATATAGTGGCTTTAATGCAGATGACTTATGTATTTGGTCAGGCAATGAAACGTAGAAAGAAAGGCCGTATATTGAATGTGGCTTCTATTGCTGGACTTTGTGCAGGACCTTATATGTCTACTTATTATGCAACGAAAGCTTTTGTATTATCTTTTAGTGAATCTATTGCCTATGAACTGAAAGACTATAATGTAGAAGTATCATGTTTATGTCCTGGCCCTACCAAGACAGGATTTATGGATGTAGCCAACTTAGGTCAGTCTCCTATGTTTAAGTTATTTAAACCTCAGTCTGCAGAGGCTGTTGCGGAAATAGGTATACAAGGTTTATTTGATAATCGTTTAGTTCAGTTCACTGGTATATCAGGATACTTATTAAATATTGCGGCAAGATTCCTACCACGCTCATTTTTAAGTTCATGCACAGGATTTGTGAACGGAAAGAGAAAAGTATGATTGAACATCCACTAGAACCAATCATAGATGAACAATGTGAAGTATTAATATTAGGAAGTTTCCCTTCAGTGAAATCAAGGGAAATTTCTTTCTATTATGGTCATCCTCAAAATAGATTTTGGAAGATTATTGGTACAATCACACAAACAGACTATGAAACAATAGAAGATAAGAAAAAGATGTTATTGGAACACCATATTGCGATATGGGATATTATTCATTCATGTACTATTACAGGAAGCAGTGATGCCTCTATTAAGGATGTTGTACCTAATGATATTAAAACTTTAATACAAGGTACAAATATCAAGAGGATATATTGTAATGGTGGGACTTCTTTAAAACTTTATAAGAAGTACCAGGAAAAAGAAACAGGAATAAAGGCTGTACTTCTACCTTCCTCTTCTCCTGCCAATGCCCGTTACAGATTAAGTGATTTAGTCGATATATGGAAGAAGAAATTGACTTTATAATAACCTTTATGTATGATTAATCATGTTAATCAAGGAGGACATATATGGAATCAATCGCATTATGGTTTGCAGGAACATTAGGTAAATACATTTCATCTAAGCTTGCAGTATTTATTGTATCTTTAGTTCCTATTCTTGAATGTCGTGGAGGATTAATTGCATCTGCCTTATTAAAAGTAGATATTCGTTATGCAGTACCTCTATGTATTCTAGGAAATATCTTACCAATTCCATTTATTTTATTATTTATTAAACGTATATTTAAATGGCTTAAGAAGTTTAACTTCTCTAGACCATTAATTGAAAAACTAGAAAACCGTGCTATGAACAAGAGTAAGAATATGAGTAATGGTGAATTCTTAGGACTCTTATTATTCGTAGGTATTCCATTACCAGGTACTGGTGCATGGACAGGTTCTTTAGTGGCTGCATTACTTGATATGGACTTTAAGAAGGCTATTACAGCTATCTTCTTAGGTATCTTACTTGCGACACTTATTGTTGGTTCATTATCATATGGCTTATTAGCTGCATTCTAAAAGAGAGACTAATCATCTCTCTTTTTATATTTCTGCACTTTCACTAATCCTCTTTTATAACCTAAAGATAATTCATTTTCTAATAACCTTCTTTGATTGACAAGCGATATGAATTTGATAGAATGATATTAATTAAAGGGGAGTAGCTCTTACAGAACCGTTCGTCAACACGTTATGTTCAACATAACCGGATTGTTTTGGTCATTTATGATCAGCGAGACCTTTAATAAAACGATTGTTTTTATTAAAGGAGGAATAGAAATGTATAAAAAAACAATTGAAGAAGTAGTAAACTCTTTAGATACAAATATTGAAAAGGGACTGACTTCTTCTGAAGCAAAGAAGAGACAAGGCATATATGGTACTAATGAACTAGAAAAGCCACAGAAAAGGTCTCTTCTTTTACGTTTTCTCGATCAGTTTAAGGATGCAATGATTATTATTTTAATTATTGCAGCAGTGATATCTATTATTGTAGAACCAGGAGACTGGATTGATTCTCTCATTATTGTAATAGTAGTAATGATGAATGCGATTCTAGGTGTTGTATTAGAGAGTCATGCAGAAAAGAGCCTTGAATCATTACAGGAATTATCTGCACCACAATCTAAGGTATTAAGAGATGGTGTGAAACAGACTATTGCCTCTAAGGAATTAGTGCCTGGTGATATTATTATTCTTGAAACAGGGGATATGATTCCTAGTGATGCACGTTTAATTGAAGCTTATAACTTAAAGGTAGATGAATCTGCCTTAACAGGTGAATCTGTTCCTGTAGAAAAGACAACTGATCCTATTAGTCAGGATGTTGTGATTGGGGACCAGACAAATATGGTCTTCTCTTCTACAGTAGTCACTTATGGTCGTGGTAAAGCAATAGTGACATCTACTGGTATGAAGAATGAAGTAGGTAAGATTGCTGGCATGTTGAATGAGAGTGAAAAGGAATTAACACCTTTACAGGTTAAATTAAATGAAATAGGTAAAACAATTGGATTACTTTGTATTGTGATCTGTGTGATTGTATTTATTCTTGAATCATTGAGTGGTATTAGCTGGTTAGAATCATTTAAGACAGCTGTTGCCTTAGCTGTTGCAGCTGTACCAGAAGGACTTGCAGCTACTGTTACTATTGTCTTAGCTGTTAGTGTGACTAAAATGGTTAAACAGCATGCCATTATTCGTAAACTACCTGCAGTAGAAACATTAGGTAGTACTTCTATTGTATGTTCTGATAAGACAGGTACATTAACACAAAATAAGATGACTATCTTAAAGACTTACTTAGATGGTGATGAAGTACAAGATTTAGAAGAAGCAGATGCTAAGACTATTGATATGTTGAATGCATTTACTCTATGTTCTGATGCGTCTATTGATGATGGTAAGGTACTAGGTGATCCTACTGAAGTTGCATTAGTAGAAGCAAGTAAGAAGATGAACTTTGAAAAGAAAGCACTCATGGAAAAGTATCCACGTGTAGGAGAATTGGCTTTTGATTCTGATCGTAAGATGATGAGTGTTATTGTGAAGGATGGAGATCATTATGTGTCTATTACTAAAGGTGGACCTGATGTGATCTTAAATAGATGTCGTGATGTAGATAGTGACCAGGCTATGACTGCCAATGATGAAATGGCTAAAGATGCATTAAGAGTTTTAGCTGTGGCAGTGAAGACATATGATAAAATGCCTACTAACATTACAGTAGAAGAAATAGAAAATGATATGGACTTTATTGGGTTTGTAGGTATGATTGATCCAGCTCGTCCAGAAGCAAAAGAAGCCATTAGAGTTGCTAAACATGCAGGTGTGCGTACTATTATGATCACTGGTGACCATAAGACAACAGCGACTGCCATTGCGAAAGATTTAGGTATTTTAAATGAGGGACAGGAAGTTATTTCTGGTGAAGAATTATCTCAGATGTCTCAGGAAGAACTAGAAAAGAATGTAGAAAAATATAGTGTTTATGCACGTGTGGCTCCTGAACATAAAGTCAATATCGTCAAAGCATGGAAATCAAAGAATAAGATTGTCGCTATGACAGGGGATGGTGTCAATGATGCACCAGCCTTAAAGACTGCAGATATTGGCTGTGCTATGGGTATTACAGGTACAGATGTAGCGAAGAATGCTGCTACTATGATCCTAACAGATGATAACTTTGCGACTATTATTCAGTCTATTAAACAGGGTCGTGGTATTTTTGATAATATCCAGAAGGATGTACAGTTCTTATTATCAAGTAATATTGGTGAAGTATTAGCTATCTTCTTAGCTTCTATTATTGCGTTAATTAATCCTTCTTGGGGATTTGGTGTACCACTATTACCTATTCATTTATTATGGATTAACCTAATCACAGATGCTTTACCAGCCTTTGCGATTGGTTTAGAACCAGTTGAAGATGATATCATGGATAGAAAACCAAGAGAAAAGGATGAAGGTTTCTTTGCGAATGGTTTAATGGTGAAAGTCATCTGGCAGGGTGTTATGGTAGGTTTACTTACTTTAGTTTCTTATTCAATTGGTCAGTATTTCAGTAATCATGAATATGCGATGACTATGGCATTTATCACCATGTCAGGTGCTGAATTATGTCATGCTTTTAACGTAAAGAGTCATCATTCAGTATTTAATAAACAGGTATTCAACAATAAATATTTATGGGGTGCAACAGCTTTAGGTCTTGTATTACAGTTAGCCATCATCTTTACACCTCTTTCTCATTTATTTAGTTTAGTGCCTCTTGATCCATCTCATTTCGCGATTGCAGCATTACTTGCATTCTCAGTTATCCCAATCGTAGAAATCTCTAAACGTTTCAATAAACGTTAACACCTGTGCAAGCAGGTGTTTTTTTTACTATTTCTATTGCATTTAAGTTATATGTGTAGTATTATCTAGTTAGTAAAGGCTAACTCCTTTACTAAACACAACATATCCTTTCATATTCTCAGTTCCTTAAAACAGAGGACATAAAAAATCACAGGACGGCACACACCTGTGATTTTTTATTTAGATTTTATCTTTGAAATATGTTTTTAAAGCTTCAAAAGTTTCTGGTGAAATATAATGTTCGATACGACAAGCATCCTGTGAAGCAGTGGATTCACTGACTCCAATATGAATTAAGATATTTCTTAATTCAGTATGTCTTTCAAATATCATATTCGCAATCTTAGCACCAGCTTCTGTTAATGTAATGGCACCATCTTCATCCATGTTGATGAGTTCCTTCTCTTTCAATCTTTTCATCTGTTGTGAAATAGTAGGTTTAGAGAAATTCATTTCACGGGCGATATCAATGGAACGCACATGTCCTTTCTTCTTTTGAATAACTAATATAGTTTCTAAGTACATTTCTGTAGATTCACTCATCTTATTCACCTCATTTGAATCATTATAGCATAAAAATTCAAATAATGAAAAAGTTAGGCTTTACTAATATTTTTATTGACATATAAAAATAGTAAGTCTATACTAACATTGAAGTTAGAAAGGGCTAATTAGATTAGCCTAATCATCTGAGGAGGCGGAGCATATGCCAATTAGTATGGCAAATCCAGGAGATACAGTCATTATTAGACGTATTACAGGGACTGATAAGGTGAAAAATCATCTTGCAGAATTAGGTTTTGTAGTAGAGGGCGAAGTAACTATTATCAGTAAAGTGGATAATGGAATTATTTGTAATGTGAAAGGCAGTAGGATTGCGCTTTCTGAACAGATGGCCAATCGTATATTATTTTAAGGGAGGATTATCATGAACTTAAAAGAGGTAAAAGTGGGCGAAACAGTAACTATTAAAAAAATTACTGGTACAGGTCCAGTAAAAAGAAGAATTATGGATATGGGTTTAACTAAAGGACAGAGTGTTTATGTAAGAAAAGTTGCACCTTTAGGAGATCCAGTAGAAATCACAGTACGTGGTTATGAGTTATCATTGCGTAAAGCAGATGCGCAGATGATTGAAGTGGAGGAATAGTTATGAAGATAGCGTTAGCGGGTAACCCTAACTCTGGTAAAACAACGTTATTTAATGCACTGACAGGGAGTACTCAGTATGTTGGTAACTGGCCAGGGGTTACGGTTGAAAAGAAAGATGGGAAACTAAAAGGTCATAAGGATGTGACTATCCAGGATTTACCTGGTATTTATTCATTATCTCCTTATACACTAGAAGAAGTTGTTACAAGAAGATATTTAATTAATGAAACACCTGATGCAATCATTAATATTATTGATGGTACAAACTTAGAAAGAAACTTATATTTAACTACTCAGTTAGCTGAATTAGGTATTCCAATGGTTTTAGCTGTTAATATGTATGATATCATCGAAAAGAAGGGTGATAAGATTGACTTAGATCAGTTAGGTCAGTTAATTGGCTGTAAAGCAGTGACTTTATCAGCATTAAAGAATAAAGGAACTCAGGAAGTGGCTGAAGAAGCAATTAAACTTGCACATAACCATAAAGTATCAGAACATCCTCATGTATTTGTTGGTTCAGTAGAACATGCTTTGGCACATATTGAAGAATCAATTGAAAATAAAGTAGATGCATCTAAGTTAAGATGGTTTGCAGTTAAGGTATTTGAAAGAGATGAAAAGGTATTGGCTGAACTTAAATTGGATCAGGCAGTATTAAATGAAATCGAAGGTCATATTGCGGATTGTGAAAAAGAAATGGATGATGATTCAGAATCTATTATCACAAACCAGAGATATACATTTATTAAGAATTCTATTAATAAGGTTCTTACAAAGAAGAATCCACATCAGACATTATCTACATCAGATCAGATTGATAAGATTGTCACTAACAGATTCTTGGCTTTACCAATCTTCGTATTAATTATGTGGCTTGTTTATTACATCTCAGTATCTACAGTAGGTAGTTGGATGACTGACTGGGTGAATGATGTATTATTTACTGAAATCATTCCACCTGCAGTAGAAACTTTCCTTAAATCAATTGGTTGTGCAGCTCCATTAATCAGCTTAATCAAGGATGGTATTATTGGTGGTGTTGGTACAGTATTAGGTTTCGTACCACAGATGGCACTTATCTTCTTATTCTTAGCTATTCTTGAAGATTCAGGATATATGGCAAGAATTGCCTTCATTATGGATAGACTATTACGTAAATTCGGTTTATCTGGTAAATCATTTATCCCTATCTTAATTGGTACAGGATGTGGTGTTCCAGCCGTTATGGGTACACGTACTATTGAAAATGAAGCAGATAGAAGAATGACTATTCTATTATGTACATTTATTCCTTGTGGTGCGAAGACTGTTATTATTGGTATGATCAGTTCAGCATTCTTCCCAGGTAACACTTGGATTGCGCCAGCAATGTATTTCTTAAGTATTTTAGTTATTATCTTATCAGGTATCGCATTAAAGAAGACTCGTTTCTTTGCCGGTGATCCAGCACCATTCGTAATGGAATTACCAGCATATCACCTTCCTACTTTTAAGGGTGTATTTATCCATGTATGGGAACGTGCAAAAGCATTCATGATTAAAGCGGGTACTATTATCTTTAGTATTTGTATTGTAGTATGGTTATTATCTACATTTAACTTCTCATTCCAGATGGTTGATATTGAAAACTCAATGTTAGCATCTATTGGTCATGTATTTGCAACATTATTCGCACCAGTAGGTATTGAAAACTGGAAAGGTTCAGTAGCTGTTATTTCAGCATTAGCTGCTAAGGAACAGGCTGTTTCTACTATCTCTATCTTAAATCATATGGGTGATGCAGATTCAGGTGCTAAGGCAATTCATGCTATGGTGAATACATTCTCTGCAATGGGTGGTTTCTCATTCATGATCTTGAACTTATTCGATCCACCATGCTTTGCCGCTATTGGTACAATCATGAGAGAAATGGGTTCTAAGTTCTGGGGATGGTTCGCAGTATTATACCAGATGGTATTAGGTTATGTATTAGCTATGATCACTTATCAGTTAGGTTCATGGTTATTCTATGGTGCAACATTCGGATTAGGTCAGATTCTATCAATCGTATGTATTCTAGTAATGATCTACTTCATTGTAAGACCAGCACCTAAACCAGAATTAAAGACACAGAGAGCTTAATCAATTATGGGTAACATCATAGTTGCGGCTATTGTTGTTGTGTTGCTCATTATAGGTGTTCTTCACTACAAGAAGACATTACAGTCAGGATGTTGTGGTGAACACGATCAAATAAAGAAAATAGGTACGAGGGATAAGGATAAAAATCTTTATCCCTATCGTACTACTCTTCATATTGACGATATGTTCTGCAAGAACTGTGCAGCAACAATAGAAAACGCATTTAATCAACATAAAGAATATCTTGCATCAGTAAACATGAATAAGAAAGAAATCACTATTCTTTCTATGAATCAACCTGATCTAGAAACATATAAACAGATGATCATCAAACTTGGTTATACGCCAAGATAATTGTATAATAGAAGCAAGGAGGAGATAGTATGGGTACAATTATAGTAAGTATTTTATTAGTAATCTGGATTTGTCTTGTCCTTAGAACTATATATAAAAATAAGAAAAAAGGCATAGGTGTATGTGGCCATAATTGTAATACATGTGGTACAAATGATCTATGTCATGCTGATCTCTATAAAATGTATCGTGAAGAGATGCGTAAAGAAGGACACGCTTAGTGTTCTTCTTTTTTTTTAGTTTGAGCATATTTATTGAATTATATCTCAAAAGGACTATAGTATAAGTAGTAATAATTACTATATACTAAAGGAGGAATTCTGATATGAAATGGGTATGTAAAGTATGTGGATATGTGTATGAAGGTGATGAATTACCTGAAGATTATGTATGTCCACTATGTGGTGTAGGACCAGAAGAATTTGAAAAAGTAGAAGAATAATATTATTCTTAACAGTAAAAGAGGCTGTAACGTTTAAGGTTATCTATTCGTTACAGCCTTTTTTCTTAGTATTAATTTAAAAGAGTTCTTTTGCTCTCATACGCTTCAATTCAGTATGTGTACTTTTCTTATGTCTGCAATAGAAGTAAATACCTAGCATAACAAAGTTTCCAGCATTGATAGACACAATAGTATATACAATGCTTGTTGTTGTAAGAGAGTGGTCTCTTAATGCGGTAGATGTTTTGTCTGAAGAACTTTCTACCACTTTACCTGTTTCTGTCATCAGAGATTGAGTCGTTTCAATTTTATTATGGGTTGGTATGAATCCAAATGCGAATATGAGTGAACTCGCAAAAATAACGATTGGGATAATCAAACCAAGTAACCTATTATCCTTTTTCGATAAAAATATTTGTAGTCTTATAATTGCGATTAAAATAATCACACCAATAATAGTTCTAACCATTTTTTGATTTCTCCTTTATTTTCTTATACTCTGTAATTAAATTCTTAGCAACATCAAATTCTATATCTTCATCGATGACATATCTTTTGATCAACTCTACAAATTCATCGTTATCTGTTTTATCTTCAGCTAACTTGATCTTATCAATCAATTTATTTAATCTGACTCTTACTGTTGGATAAGTAACACCATATAACTTAGCAACTTCTTTTAAAGAACCTGAAGCGAGTATAAATCTTTTGATAAAAATCATATCTTCATCATCCAAATTTTTCATCCACATAGGGACAGTATCCATAATTATCACAGCTTTTTGTAATATAACATATTTATATTTTAAATAAAAGATAAATAATTTAATAATGTTAAAGTGTATGTTTAATAAAATTAAAAATACTCCTAGTTTTTTAATCATTATGTAAGTGTTGTGTATTTTGATTAGGTTTGATTTATTTCGTTGTTTGATATGATATAGTAGTGTGGAATGGAGAGGTGAATATGAAGAAAATATTAATTTTATTAGTGACAATGATGTTATGTGCCTGCTCACCTGCAGAACCTATGTCACTCAAAGACAGCTATGGACAGTACAAACAAGAGAAAATCGTATATGCGAATAAGAAGGATTACATAAAGAAGAAGGATGCTTATAATGCGTATCTTGTTTATGTAATCAATAAAGATGCATGTACATTTGAAAGTGATTTAAAGTATCAGAATATCCAATATAAGAAGGTTGAACTATCAAAAGATGAGAAAGAAAAAGTTCCTGAAGCACTCATCAAATACAACCTTTATGAAGGTGAAAAACAGTTAGGTATTGCGGTTTATTTAGGTGAAGAAACTGTTTATATTTCTAGCTATGATCAATATGATGGCAGTCCTGTATATATTGCGAAAATGAAAAAAATCACAAAGAAGAGTTAAAATTTACGAAAAACAGAAAATAAATAATTTTGTTTATATTTAAAGAAAAAATATTGACAAAGTAAAAAAGTGATTGTATTATAAACCCAAGTTAAATAAACAAATCGATGAACGAGAAGAGTATCTTACAATCACCTACAGCGAGATGACATAGAGTGGAAGGTCATCAGGGAGATATAAGAGAAACGCACTTGGGAGAGTCTGTTGGAATTGAGTATAACAGAACGTGAATCTGCGTTAATGAAGAGGTGGTTTGTATGATACAAGCAACTAGAGTGGTACCGCGTTTATATACGTCTCTGGATTAATCCAGAGGCGTTTTTTGTTTATTAAAGGGGTGTTTGATATGAAGGAACGACGATCTAGTTAAGTAGTAAAACAATAAAACAATAAAACATCAAACATTAAAGGAGAAGAAAATTATGGAAAAGAAAACATTTAAGAAAGTTGTATTAGCTTATAGTGGAGGATTAGATACTTCAATTATCATTTCTTGGTTAAAGGAAAATTATGGTTGTGAAGTTATTGCAGTTGCTGCTGATGTGGGACAGGGTGCTGGAGAACTTGATGGTCTTGATGAAAAGGCTGCAAAGACAGGTGCTTCTAAATATATTTGTGTAGATTGTAAACCTGAATTCGTTAAGGATTTCTGTTTTGAAGCAGTTAAAGCCAATGCATTATATGAAGGTAAATATATGTTAGGTACTTCTCTTGCAAGACCAATTATTGCGAAGAAGTTAGTAGATATCGCTTTAGAAGAAGGTGCAGATGCAATCTGTCATGGATGTACTGGTAAAGGTAATGACCAGGTAAGATTTGAATTAGCTATTAAAGCATTCGCACCAGATATGCCTATTATCGCTCCTTGGAGAGAATGGGATATTAAATCAAGAGAAGAAGAAATCGAATATGCTGAAGCAAGAAAGATTCCTCTAAAGATCAACAGAGAAACAAACTACTCTAAAGATAAGAACTTATGGCATTTATCACATGAAGGTTTAGATCTTGAAGATCCAGCTAATGAACCTAAGTATGATGAAATCCTAGAAATGGGTGTTTCACCAGAAAAGGCACCAGATGTTCCAACATATATCACTTTAACTTTTGAAAAGGGTGTAGCTGTCGCATTAAATGGTGAAAAGCTTGAACCAGTAGAAATGTTAGCTAAGTTAAATGAAATCGGTGGTGCGAACGGTGTTGGTATCGCAGATATGGTTGAAAACAGACTTGTTGGTATGAAGTCAAGAGGTGTATATGAAACACCTGGTGGAACTATTTTATATGCAGCACATCAGAACCTAGAAGAAATTACTGTAGATAAAGAAACACAGCATTTCAAACAGCAGTTAAGCTTAAAACTTGCTGATAATATCTATAACGGTCAGTGGTATACACCTCTTACTGAAGCATTACTTGCATTCGTAGATAAGACTCAGGAAAACGTAAATGGTGATGTTAAACTTAAATTATATAAGGGTAATATCGTAGGTGCTGGTGTTACATCTCCAGATACATTACATGATTTACAGACAGCATCATTTGATGAAGATGATGATTATGATCAGTATGATGCTAAAGGATTCATCACATTATATGGTTTACCAATCAAGGTAAAAGCTAAGTTAGATCAGAAGAAAAAGAAATAGGAGTTTAAGATATGGTATTGTGGAAAGGTAGATTTTCTAAAGAATTAAATCATGAAGTGAATGCATTCAATTCATCTCTTTCATTCGATCATCGTATGTATAAACAGGATATCAGAGGATCTCTTGCTCATGCAAAGATGTTATGTAAACAGAGTATTATTGAAGAGAAAGATTATGAAGAGATTGTAGAAGGTTTAAATGCAATTTTAAAAGAGATTGAAGAGGGTACACTCCTCTTTGATCCTGAAGCTGAAGATATTCATATGTTTGTGGAAAGTGAACTCACAAAACGTTATCCAGTGGCTGGTAAAAAACTACATACAGGACGTTCTAGAAACGATCAGGTTGCATTAGATCTTCGTTTATATGCACATGATGAAATTCTAGAAATCAAGAAAATGTTAGTGAACCTGATTCATACATTAACAGATTTAGCTGAACATAACCTTGATACAATCATGCCAGGATATACACACTTACAAAGAGCACAGCCTATTACTTTTGCACATCATTTAATGGCTTATGCATCAATGTTTTTAAGAGATATTGATCGTTTAGAAGATGTTGATAAGAGACTCTATGTATCACCTCTAGGAAGTGGTGCGCTTGCAACAACAACTTATCCATTAGATAGACCATTTGTGGCAGAAGAATTAGGTATGCATGATATTATGTATAACTCTTTAGATGGTGTCAGTGATCGTGATTATGCGATTGAGTTATCAAGTGCCTTAGCCACAATCATGATGCATTTATCAAGATTTTCAGAAGAAGTGATTCTATGGTGTTCATGGGAATTCAAATTCATTGATCTTGATGATGCCTATGCAACAGGTTCTTCTATTATGCCTCAGAAGAAGAATCCAGATATTGCTGAATTAGTAAGAGGTAAGAGTGCAAGAGTCATTGGTGATGTGAATACATTACTTACAATGATGAAGGGACTCCCTCTTGCTTACAATAAAGACATGCAGGAAGATAAAGAAGCTTTATTTGATGCAATTGATGAAGTTAAGCTTTGTCTTCCAGTCTTTACAGATATGATGGCAACTATTACTGTTCATAAAGATAAGATGAGAGATGCTGCTGCAAGAGGATTTATTAATGCAACAGATTGTGCAGATTATTTGACTAAGAAAGGTATGCCATTTAGAGATGCTTATAAGATTACTGGGGAACTTGTAAGATATTGTATTGAACATGGAGAAACATTAGAAACACTTCCTCTAGATGTTTATACAGGTTATACAGATATGTTTGGTGAAGATGTTTATCAGGCTATTTCATTAGAAACATGTCTTAACAACAGAGCAGTTGTTGGTGGACCTTCTCCTAAAATTGAGATGGAGAATATTCATAGAATCAATCAGAAAGTGAGTGGATATTGTGATTAAAGCAGGTATTATTGGTGCAAGTGGTTATGCAGGATGTGAACTATTAAGAATCTTATTAATGCATCCTGAAGCAGAAGTAACGGCTATTTCTTCACATAGCTATACTGGTAAGAAGATTTATGATCTTTATCCTAACTTCTATCAGGTATGTGATTTAGAGTTTATTGAAGATACAGAAGTCATTGAGAAAGCAGATATTATTTTTGCATCTCTTCCTCATGGCTTATCTGAAAAGTATGCCAAGACATGTGTAGAAAAGGGTAAGAAGTTTATTGATTTAGGGGCTGATTTCAGACTTGATAAAGAAGAAGATTATCAGAAATGGTATGGTTTAGATTATAACTTACCAGAACTTCATAAGAATCAGGTATATGGTTTACCTGAAGTCAATAGAGATAAGATCAAGGATGCTACTATTATTGGAAATCCTGGTTGTTATCCTACAACTATTACTTTAGGTCTTTATCCATTATTAAAGAATAAGCTCAATGTATCACAAAAGATCATTATTGATTCAGCATCAGGTACAACAGGTGCTGGTAAGAATTTAAGTGATGGTATGCATTTCCCAAGATGTAATGAATCGTTCCATCCTTATAAAGTAGGTGTACATAGACATACACCAGAAATTGAACAGGAATTAAGTAAGATGAATGAAAAAGATGTACATATCACATTTGTCCCTCATTTACTTCCTGTAGACCGTGGTATTGTTTCTACTATTTATGTTCCTGTAGATAAGTCTTTAGAAGAAATCTATGAAACATATGTAGAAGCATATAAGGATGAACAGTTTGTAAGAGTATTACCTCTTGGACAGGTTGCAGACTTAAAGTTTGTGAAAGCATCTAACTATTGTGATATTTCATTACATATGGATGAACGTGATCATACATTAATTGTAGTGTCTACGATTGATAATATGGTGAAAGGTTCTGCTGGTCAGGCAGTACAGAATATGAATATTATGTATGGACTCGATGAGAATACAGGTTTAAATCTTGTCGCTCCATCATTCTAAGGAGGATGTTATGAAAGATATACTTGGTGGTGTATGTGCACCAATAGGATTTAGCGCAAATGGTATTCATGCAGGAATGAGAAAGAATAAATCTAAGAAGGATTTATCTCTTATTGTGAGTGAAGAGTTATGTACAGCAGCTGCAACATATACACAAAATAAAGTAAAAGGTGCTCCTTTGACAGTTACAAAGCAGCACTTAAAGAATGGTCGTGCAAGAGCTATTATCTGTAACTCAGGTAATGCGAATACATGTAATTCAAATGGTATTGAGCTTGCAAATGAAGTATGTGCTTTAACTGCGAAGGAATTAGGTTTAAAGGAAGATGATATTATTGTCGCTTCTACTGGTGTTATTGGTCAGCCTATGTCTATTGATCCTTTTAAAGATCATATGAAAGAACTTGTAAAGGGATTAAATGTAGATGGGTCTCATGATGCATGTTATGGAATCATGACAACTGATACACAGCCTAAAGAATATGCAGTAGAGTTTAAATTAGGTAATGCAAAGTGTCATATTGGGGCTATCGCAAAGGGTTCTGGTATGATTCATCCAAATATGGCAACAATGCTTGCCTTTGTCACAAGTGATGCCGCTATTTCTAAAGAATGTCTAGAAGCAATGGTACATGAAGTTGTAGATGATACATTTAATATGGTCAGTGTTGATGGGGATACATCTACTAATGATATGTTATGTGTATTATCAAATGGTATGGCACAGAATAATAAGATTGTCTTAAAGGATCAGTCTTATAATATTATGAAAGATGCGTTATATCATATTTGTGAACAATTATCTCGTGGTATTGCGAAAGATGGTGAAGGAGCAACTAAACTTCTTACATGCAATGTCAAGAACGCGAAGACATTACAGGATGCCAAGATTGTCGCAAAGAGTGTAATCACTTCTACTTTATTTAAAGCAGCGATGTTTGGTAGAGATGCGAACTGGGGTCGTATCTTATGTGCTATTGGTTATTCTGATGCTGATTTAGACATCAATAAAGTATCCGTGACATTGGCTTCATCTGCAGGAGATATTCATGTTTGTGAGAAGGGCATGGGTGTGATCTTTGATGAAGACAAAGCATTAAAGGTCTTATCTGAAGATGAGATTGATATCAATATTGATTTAAATGATGGTATGTGGGATGCAACAGCATGGGGCTGTGATCTTACTTATGATTATGTGAAGATTAATGGGGAATATAGAACATAATGGAAGAAAGAGAAATATATCGAGCAAAAATCTTATCTGAAGCTGTTCCTTATTTACAGGAATACAATGGTAAGACAGTAGTAGTAAAATATGGTGGAAATGCGATGATCAATGAAGAATTGATGAACAATGTCATTTCTGATATATGTCTAATGACTTTAGTTGGTATTAATGTCGTATTGGTTCATGGTGGGGGCCCTGAAATCAATAAGGCATTAAAACGTTCTGGTATAGAATCAAAGTTTATTAATGGGTTACGTTATACTGATGAAGAAACAATTGATATCGTACAGGAAGTATTAGCGGGTAAAGTCAATAAGAATCTTGTAAAGCTAATAATGAATGGGGGAGGCCGTGCAGTAGGTCTTTGTGGTATTGATAATAAGTTGTTAGAGGCGAAGAAGATTAAAGACGAATTAGGTTATGTAGGCACTGTTACACAGGTAAACAATGAAATCATTAAGGATGCAATCAAGAGTGGTTATATTCCAGTTATTGCGTCTATCGCAATGGATGATGAAGGTAATAGTTATAATGTCAATGCAGATTATGCAGCAGCAGCTATTGCGGATAGTCTAGAAGCAGAAAACTTGATTGTAGTTAGTGATATTCCTGGTTTATTAAGAGATCCTCATGATGAAAAGACATTAATTCCAGAGGTATCTATCCAGGATGTAGAAAACTTAAAAGCAGAAGGTATTATTGCAGGAGGTATGATTCCTAAAGTGGATTGTATTACTCATGCATTAAAAGGCAATATGTCAAAAGCAGTCATTATTGATGGTCGTATTCCACATTCTATTCTTATTGAAATATTATCTAAGGATGGTAGTGGTACACTATTCACAAGATAACAGAGTTACATCTGTTATCTTTTTTTTACCTCTAAAATAGTATATTATTAAAGATAAGGAAGGGTGAAACGATGAAAAGATTATTATGCTTATTATTATGTAGTATATTGTTTGTAGCATGTGGTACTACAAAAGAGACAAAAAAGAAAGATACTGCAGTAGTAGAGAAACAAAAGAAAAAGGAAGAGGAAGCTAAGAAATTAGAAGAACAAAAGAAAAAGGAAGAAGAAGCTAAGAAACTAGAAGAACAGAAGAAACAGGAAGAAGAAGCAAAAAAACTAGAAGAACAGAAACAAATAGAAGAACAGAAAAAACTAGAGGAACAGAAGAAAGCTGAAGAACAGAAAAAAGCTGAAGAAGCTAAAAGACAGGAAGAAGTAAAAAGACAACAGGCACCTGTTGCGATAAATAATAATGTGGTTGCTATTGATGCAGGACATCAGGCGAGAGGTAATTCACAATTGGAACCTATTGGGCCTGGTGCTTCAACACAAAAGGCTAAGGTCGCAGGTGGAGCAACAGGAACTGCCACACGTATTCCTGAATACCAGACAACTCTTAATGTAAGTTTGAAACTAAGAGATGTTTTACAGTCTAGAGGGTATAAGGTTGTCATGATTCGTACAACGAATGATGTAAATATTTCTAATAGAGAAAGAGCTGAAATGGCTAATAATGCAGGTGCTGGTGCTTTTATTAGATTACATTGTGATGGTATTGGTAATAGTGGTGTCACTGGTGCAAGTGTACAGGAACCAGCTAATGGAAATCCTTATATGAGTGCAGGTAATGTATCTGCTTCACAATCTTTAGGAAGAACAGTACTTAATCACTATTGCAGTACTACAGGTATTAGAAATAGAGGAATGGCTGCACGTAATGACTTAAGTGGAATCAACTGGTGTAAGACACCTGTCTGCTTACTTGAGATGGGATTTATTTCTAATGGTGATGAAGATAGAAAGTTAAACAACAGTGATTTCCAGCAGAAAATTGCGGAAGGTATTGCGAATGGTATTGATGCGTATTTTGGTCGATAATAATTGCATTTATGCCTATTAACTGTTTATAATGTTTCTTGATAAGGTTATCCTTAGAGGATAACCTTGAATTTTAGAGTATATTCCTATGTATTTAGTAGGAACTAGAGGTGAAACGATGGATAACATTAAAGCGATAGAACGTAGTATTATTACAAACTTTAGAAAACCTTTATGGCGTAGATTTATTAAGGGTATTCAGGATTATGAATTAATTGAACCTGGTGATAAGATTGCGGTATGTATTTCAGGTGGAAAGGATTCAATGCTTCTTGCAAAGTTATTACAGGAATTACAGAGACATGGTAAGTTTCATTTTGATTTAGAGTTCATCTGTATGGATCCAGGCTATAATCCTGCCAATAGAAAATTGATTGAAGAGAATGCAGAAAAGCTAGGTATTCCTATTCAGTTCTATGAATCAGATATATTCAATGTTGTACATGGAATAGAAAAGAACCCTTGTTATTTATGTGCAAGGATGCGTAGAGGGTTCTTATATAATAGAGCACAGGAATTAGGATGTAATAAGATTGCGTTAGGACATCATTATTCTGATGTCATAGAAACAATATTAATGGGTATGATGTATGGGGCTCAGATCCAGACTATGATGCCTAAACTTCATAGTAAGAACTTTAAAGGTATGGAATTAATCCGTCCTATGTATTTGATTCATGAAGAAGATATTATTGCCTGGGCTGAGAAGTTTAATTTAAAGTTCTTACAGTGTGCATGTCGTTTTACAGAAGAGTCTGAAGCACGTGGAGAAATTGAACATACATCTAAACGTGCAGAAACTAAGATGTTGATTAAGAAACTAAGAGAAATCAATCCTAAAGTGGAACAGAATATCTTTAAGAGTGTAGAGAATGTAAATCTTAAAACAATTATTGCCTATACTGACTGGGATGAATCAAAGAAGAGTTTCTTAGATTTCTATAAGGAGCAGGACTAATGGATGATCAGTTTACAAGATTAAGATGGGTAGCAGGTAATGAGTCTATTGATATCATGAAGACTAAACATGTTGCAGTGTTTGGCTGTGGTGGTGTTGGAGGCTATGTCATTGAAGGACTTGTTCGTTCTGGTATAGGAACAATTGATGTATTTGATCATGATACAGTGGATATCACAAATCTCAATAGACAGATCATTGCCTTACATTCTACAGTAGGTAAGAAAAAAGTAGATATTATTAAAGAACGTATGTTAGATATTAATCCAAATTTAAATATAAATACGTTTGATACATTTTATTTACCAGAGAATGCTGATACAATAGACTTATCTCAATATGATTATGTAATTGATGCAATTGATACAGTAACTGCAAAGATAGAATTGATTAAGAGATGTACAGAATTGAATGTACCTATTATATCTTCTATGGGTACAGGAAATAAGCTTGATCCTTCTCACTTACAGATTACTGATATATATAAGACAAAGATTGATCCTCTTGCGAAAGTAATGAGAAGAGAATTAAAAGCAAGAAGAATTAAGAAGTGTTTAGTTGCTTATTCAGATGAGATTCCTGCAAAGACAGGACAGAGAACACCGGGTAGTAGTGTGTTTGTGCCAGCGAGTGCAGGATTAATGATTGCAGGATATGTGTTTCAATCATTGATAGGAGGATAGTAGTATGGCTAAAGTTGCAGTTTTAATGGCAGATGGTTTTGAAGAAGTAGAAGCCTTAGGTGTAGTAGATATCTTAAGACGTGCAGAAGTGGATGTAGACACTGTTTCTATTAAAGAGGAGCAGGTTGTCATTTCTTCTAGAAACATTCCTGTACGTGCCGATAAGACACTTACAGACATGGATTATTATGATATGATTGTGATTCCTGGAGGAGCAGGTGCATGGACCTTAAGAGATGATGATCGTATTATTTCACTCATTAAGAAATATGATCATGAAGAAAGATATATTGCCGCTATATGTGCAGGACCTATGGCTTTAGGTAAAGCAGGTGTAATCACTAATAAGAAAGTCACTTCTTATCCAGGAGAAGAAATTGAAAGCTATTTAAAAGCAGGTAAATATGTTGAAGAAGAAGTGGTTGTAGATGGTCATATTATTACAAGTAGAGGACCAGCCACAGCATTTGCGTTTGCCTATAAGCTTTTAGATGTATTAGGTATTGATTCATCAAGTCTTAAGCATGGAATGTTGTATGATTTATACAGATAGCCTTTGTGCTATCTTTTTTTAATGCAAAAAAAAACGATCCCGAAGGATCGTAGTATTTAATATGGTGACCGGTACGGGATTCGAACCCGTGAATGCATGCGTGAAAGGCATGTGAGTTAACCGTTTCTCCAACCGGCCAGCGGAATTGAGTATATCATAGGAGAAACGAATACGTCAATAGTTATTTTAATATTTTGATAAGGAAAATGCAGAAATTTTTTTGTCTTTAAAGGTAAACTTAATTTGTATATTCTTCTCTTTATATTTATAGGTTATAGTACCTTTTCCGTTATTGTAATGGTTAGAAGTAGGAGAAGAATAAGTATGCTTTACTGTAGAATAATCAGTCCCAACAGTAATATTATTCTTAAGTTTATACTTCTTAGTAAAGAGAGTGATTGTTTGGATTTTTCCATCCTTTTCTGAATATTGAATATTAGAATCAAATAAAGCATCTGACATCTTTGATGCACTCACACCAGGATAAACCTCTTTATTCTTATAAATGACTGTATAGTCCTTTATATCAGTTTGAGCACTACATGCACATAATAAGAGACATAGTAATAATAGTATCTTCTTCATATGTATACCTCCTTGTCTTTATATTAGAACTTTAATAAGAAATTGCAAGAGAAGTTTGACAGGGAGTAACTATCGTCTAGTAGAGTGAAGAAAAAGGGGCTGTAACGCTCAAGGTAGTAGTAAATTCTATCTATTCGTTACAGCTCCTTTTTTTGAACTATTAACTTTTGGAACAACTCTTTATATATTTTGCTTGTCTCTTAAAAGAAGAGATGGTTGATTGTTTCAATTTAGTTGATCACTTATTATAATTGGGTTGATCAAGTCTTCCAACCTTATGAATGCATAGTGTAGTAATAAATTCTTCTAGTAGAATGCTGAAGAACCATAATAAGCATGCATAGAGAATAATAGGTATATGCATCATGAAAGTCATAAAGATACTTATGATTAGTAGTATGATTAAATAGAATACGTAGTAGTAAACATAATCATATCGTGCAAGAGATTTTAACTCTTTAATACTTAATCCATTCTCATATAGGAAGAAGTATTCATCCTTATTGGAATCAATCGTCTTTTGACGATGGTAGACAAGAATAATCAACATGATAATAAATATCGCACATATCAGCATCATTAAACTATTCATCATTCTAGAATTAATCTGAGTGAGGTGATCAAGATTCACATTAGAATATACTGTTAAGTGAGGATCAATATCATTGATTTGTGAAAGAATACTAGATATATATTGTGCATCATCCACACTCACAAGTAACATCTTTACATCATTAATCTCAAAGTATTTCCTATATATAGTTTCAGGAAGATAGAGTACATCATCTCCTTGAGAAGAAATAGTATTCTTTTTGTTTATGTAGGATGAAACATGAAAAGTATGATTGTTGATGGTGATGTCCTTACCTAAATTCTTGATTGTATGAGATGCTTTGATTGTATCACCGGTATAAGATTGTACAATTAAAGTATCAGTCACTGTTTCATAGAATGGAGTGATATGAATATGTTCTATTTCATTGAGGTCTCTTCTTATATCCATTCTAATGGGCTCAGTAATAGAATCATAAGCATACTTACTGTTATTTCCGTAATAGAGGCGTACATCTAATAGTTTCTCTTGTATCGCATTGATCTCATGTGAGTAGTATGTACGATATCCTAATATACCTATAGTCATAGAAAGAATCAAACCAAAGAGTATATATAGGATTTTAGAAGAACGTATAAGATGTTTCTTGTAGTAAGATAAATAGTTTTGTGGTTTTCTAGTAATAGAAGTCGTTTCTAGTTCTTCTATCATACTCTTTTTGATAGGTACTATTTTATGATTCTGAATCTCATAGAGATCATCTGCATAATCAAGAATACGTTTATCATGAGTTGCGATAAGAACGCATACTGGATGTGTATGAATATAATCGCTAAGTAGTTCTATTAATAACTTGCAGTTAATAGAATCTAGAGAAGCTGTTGGTTCATCTAAAAGAAGGAGAGAAGGGTCTTTCATTAATGCAAAGGCGATAGCTGCACGTTGTCTTTCTCCTCCTGATACATGATCAGGTGTCTGATTGAGTAGATGTTCTATCTTCATAGAACATAGAATATCATTCATTCTAGTTTCGTTATATTCCTGCCCGGAGAGTAGGAATGCGAATTCCATATTCTCTCTAATGGTCATGTTATTGAATAATGTACTTTCTTGATGTACATAACCAATCTTTTCTTTCCTTGTAGTAAGAGGGTCATCAATAGAATGACCCTCCATTAAATAATCACAGGCTAAAGGGGCTACAAGTCCTAATTGATTCAATAAGGTTGTCTTACCAGTACCACTTTTTCCTTTGATTGTAGTAATGCTGTTGTTAGATAAGGTGATGCTGGCATCATCAAAGATTACTCTATCAAATGTGATAGAAAGATGTTTAATATCAATCATGATCCGTACTCGTTATCATTATTTTATTTGTAATATAGAAGACTAATGTAGTCACAACAGCACTTACTAAACCTATAATCATCTTGATTGAATTGTTTACTAACGCAAACTCACTTGATGAGAATAGTCTTAAACAGAAGGAAAGAAGAACAGTTATAAACAGGAATGACGACATAAACTGTATATCAACCATATGGATGGATTGAATCTGTTTCTCATTTAAATCAAGTTCCCTATATCTTATATATTCTCTTGATTTATTATAGAGGATTAAGAAAACGACATAAGCAATAAGACCAACAACAGTATAGATGAGAATCATAGTCTGAGTATTCTTAGAATCCTTTTGACGCATCTTTGCTGTTTGTTTGTAATCATCACTCTCTATATAAGTAACGATGTTTGGAGATATCTTATTGAGCCCATTTCTTACCTGATCTACATAACTTGCATTTTCACACTCAATTGCATAAGTTGCAGGAACATAATCAACAATATGTTCATTTAGATCTTCATATAAACTAATTGAAACATTAGTTGTACGATATTTATTTATAATAGAGTTCGCAAAGTCATTGTTTAAATAGACTTTTAATGCGTTATTTCCTGTGAAGTCATCCTGATCTTCATTTGATTTGATGACACCATAGATTTTAATAGATACTCTTTTCTTCTGATAAACAGGATGTCGTTCAATTACATCATAAGATTTTTTCTGTAATCCATTTTGATCACCATATCGCATAGTGCCATTATATTCAGTAGAACATACAGGTACACCTATATCCATTTTCATGGTTATAGGAAAATCTGAATCAGTCAATTCTAACGTTTTCATAAGACCTTCGCTTATATAATTTTTGCTTTTATTACCAAATTGACCCTTTATATAACTTGATACAACAACATTATCATCAGCAGAATATTCTCTACCCTTGACTGACATATATGCAATTAAATTATCATCCTTGTCATTTCTTGTATCATAATTACGAGTTGGGAACTGATAATAGCTTGTTATACTTTTAACTCCTTTGACAGATTGAATAGATTGTATTTCTTGAGGAGTCATAGAAAATCCTTGGTCATATTCCATGAATCTATAACCAGAAGGTAATTCATTTCTTGTAATGTATTCCTTGCCAGTATAGATAATTTTACTAGTCAAGTTATCCATCATAGATGCTGTATTCTTGTTTGTCATGTATAGTTCTATACCAGAATATAAACTCATATTAATAATAACTAAGCACAACAAAGCATATAAGAGGATGCTGAACTTTTCTTTCTTACTTTTTACATGTGCAATTCTTTTGGGAGTAAATTCATGAGTCACTGAAAGTGGTTCGCCAGTACTTTCATTATCTTTGATACGAGTAAATTGAAGATTATCAATTAAATACTTAATATCCAAATACTCATCAAATTCTTCGTCATGAATAGTAAGAATAATAACACGGTCATGACTATGCTCCTTTAATAATTTCATAATGGAATGTTTATCTTCGTAATCTACAGAAGATAAAGGCTCGTCTAATATAATACAAGGACTATTAGAATAAACACTTAAGGCTATCATTATTCTTTTCTTTTCACCTAAGGAACAAGAATCATATTTCTGTGATAAGCTGGCTTTAATATTTAAACTGTTGAATAGTTCATCTATTGTATTTTGATTATGTTCTCTATTATATATAGATTCTATTAATTCAAATTGCTGCGCAATAGTAAGGTCTTTTTTTAATAATGCATCCTGGTTTCCATAGAATATAGAAGTGGCATTATTCACAATAGAGTCTAGATGAATATGTTTAGATATAATTTTTAAA